>PWWF01000130.1 GCA_003561595.1 Paracoccaceae bacterium
ACATCGCCAAGGACACCCTGTTCGAACCGGAGCGCAACCAAGCGCGTGCCATTGATTGGGACCAAAGCGACCGCGGACTTTCATCAGGGCGCGCAGTCAATGTGCTGCAACTCAGACGCCGTATACATGGCCGCAACCAACATCATGCCAGCATCACCCAAAAAGCCCTTGCCCCGCGGGAGCCATCCATACATGGTTCGAGCGACAATGGCGACGCGGGGGGGCAGCGCCCCCTACCCGGTCACGTCCTTGGCCCGCGACCGCCGCAGCGCCGCGCGCATCTCACCCAGCGAGAAAGCCCCGATCGCCTGCGCCAGCCCCAGATAGACCACCGACCCGCCCAGAATGATCACCAGAAGCGCCAGATAACGCCGCCCGCCCGCATCAAGCCACCCCTCGAACAGCAGGGCCAGCCCGTAGAGCGCAGCACCCATCACCAATGCCGCCAGCACGATCCGCCCCAGCCGGTAGCGCAGTTGCGCATCGATCTGCGCCGCCTGCCCCATGTCGCGCGAATTGCGCCAAAGCTGCCAGACCATCACCCAGGCCGCCAGAGAGGTCGCCAGCGCCGCCGCGATAAAGCCGATAAAGGGCATCAGCCCCACGGCCACGACCGCATTCACCACCATCGACACGACCGCAAAGCGAAAGGGCCGCCGCGTGTCATGGCGCGCATAATAAAGCGGCTGCAACACCTTGTGCAGCACGAAAGCCGGCAGCCCCAGCGCATAGATCGCAAGCGCCAGCGCCGTGGCCTCGGTATCCGCCCCGGTCCAGGCCCCGCGCCCGAACAGGACCGACACGATGGGCTGCGCGATCACCACCAGCGCCACGGCCGAGGGCAGCGTCAGAAACAGGGCGAATTCCATCCCGCGATTGAAGGAATGCTGCCCCGCGCCCGCATCGCCCGCGCGCAGGCGGCGCGAGAGCTCCGGCAGCAACACCACGCCCACCGCAATCCCCACCACGCCCAGCGGCAATTGATACAGCCGGTCGGCATAGGACAGCCAGGACACGGCATTTTCGGTAAAGCTCGCCACCTGCCGGCCCACCAGCAGGTTGATCTGCACCACCCCGCCCGCCAGAACCGCCGGGGCGGCGATGATCGCCAGCCGCTTCAACTCGGGCGTCAGGCGCGGGCGGCGAAAGCGCATGGCAAAGCCAGCGCGGCGCACGGCGATCCACAGCATCACCAGTTGCACGACACCCGCCACCGGCACCGCCCAGGACAGGGTCAGACCGATGGGCCAGCCCGCGCGCTCAGCCAGCAGCATCGCCGCGACAAAGACCACATTCAGCAGAACCGGGGCAGCCGCCGCCGCGGTGAAGCGCCCCACCGCGTTCAGCATCCCCGACAATAGCGCGACCAGCGAGATGAAGAAAATATAGGGAAAGGCCACGCGCCCGAACAGCACCGCCATGTCGAACCGGTCATCCTGCGCGAACCCCGCCGCCATCGCCCAGACCAGCAGCGGCATCGCGATCACGGCCAGCACCGAGAAGACCAGCAACAGCGCGGCCATGCCCCAGAACGCATCGCGCGCGAAATCCTCGGCTGCCTCGCCCGCTTCATGCTTCTTGGCAAACATCGGCACGAAAGCGAAGTTGAATGCCCCTTCGGCAAAGAAACGGCGGAACATGTTGGGCAGGGAGAACGCCACGAAAAACGCGTCCGTCACTGGCCCCGCGCCCAGATAGGCGGCCATCATCACATCGCGGACAAAGCCGAAGACCCGGCTGAGCAGCGTCCAGAGCCCCACGGTCACAAATCCCGCAACCAGCCGGATCCGCGCCATCAGTGCCCGCCTGTCAGTCTGAGCGCCCGCCTGCGCGCGCCTTGGCAGCGGCGCGCGGGTGGGTGGGTGGGGCGTGCCGCTGCCAGGGCGCGCGCAGGCGGGCCGCCCCGCATCAGCGCCTGGCCCGTTCGGCAGCCGCGGTGATCGCGGCGCGCAGCTTGCGCTCCAGCGCGTCCTGCTTGGCTTTGGCGTGCAGTTTCAATCCGAACATGTCCTTGACATAGAATGTATCGACAGCCTGCACGCCATAGGTCGCAATCACGGCACTTGCAATCGAGATATGCGCATCCGCCAGCGTGCGCGCCAGATCATATAGCAGCCCCGGACGGTCGCGTGTATCAACCTCTATAATCGTATAGATTTCAGAACCTTCATTGTCGAAGCTGATATTCGTGGGGACACGGAAGGCGCGCTCGCGCTTACGCACCTTGTCGCGGTCGGCCAGCGCCTCTTCCGCGACCACCTCACCCGCCAGCGTGCGCGCGATCATCTTGCGCAGACGGTCCAGACGCGCGGTCTCATAGGGGTGGCCCTCGGCGTCCTGCACCCAGAACACCGCCGTCGCGATGCCGTCCTTGGTGGTATAGGTGCGCGCATCGACGATATTCGCCCCCACCAGCGCCAGCGCGCCCGCAAAGCGCGCGAACAGCCCCGGATGATCCGACAGCACGAAACACGCCCGCGTCGCGTCGCGGTCAGGGTCGGGATGCAGGTCGATGCGGATCTCATCCGCGCCCAGATGGCGCAACAGCCCGGCAAAGACCAGATGCGTGTCCAGTGGCAGCCCCTGCCAATAGGGGTCATAATGGCGCGCAAGTTCGGCCCGGCGCTCGGCGGGCGTCCACGCTGTCAGCGCGCCGCGCAGGGCGCGCTTGGCCTCGGTCGCGCGGTTCTCGCGGTTCAGCGCCTCCAGCCCGTTTTCCAGCGCATGCGCCGTCTCGCGATACAGCGTGCGCAGTAGCTGTGCCTTCCAGTTGTTCCAGGTGCCTGGCCCCACCCCGCGAATATCGCAGACCGTCAGCGCCGTCAGCAGGTCCAGCCGCTCGCGCGTTTTCACCAGCTTGGCGAAATCACGCAGCGTGCGCGGGTCCGAGATGTCGCGCTTCTGCGCCGTATCGGCCATCAGCAGGTGATAGCGCACCAGCCATTCGACCGTTTCGCATTCGCTGCGGTTCAGGCCCAGACGCGGGGCAACCTTGCGCGCGATCTGCGCGCCCAGGATCGAGTGATCCTCGGGCCGTCCCTTGCCGATATCATGCAGCAAGAGCGCCACATACAGCACCCTGCGGTTCACCCCCTCGCGCAGGATGCGCGAGGCGACGGGCAATTCCTCAACCAGTTCCTCGCGCTCGATCTGCGCCAATGTGCTGATGCACTGGATCGTATGCTCATCGACCGTATAATGGTGATACACGTTGAATTGCATCATCGCCACGATCGGCTCGAATTCGGGGATGAACGCGCCCAGCACGCCCAGTTCGTTCATCCGCCGCAGCGCGCGCTCGGGGTTCGAATGCTTGAGCAGCAGGCGCAGGAACAGGCGCCGCGCCTCGGGCGTGTTGCGCAGCCGGTCATCGAACAGATGCAGATTGGCCGCGACCAGCCGCATCGCATTTGGGTGCAGCAGAAAGCCGGTGACCAGCCCTTCCTCGAACAGGCGCAACAGATTGATCGGCTCTTTCAGGAATTCCTCGGCGTCTTCGATATCCAGACGGTTCTGCACCACTTTAAGACCGTAGCGCATCTTCTTGCGACGATTGAGGAAATGCCGCAGGATCGGCTCTCGCTTGACATGCCGCGCTTCCAGTTCCGTCAGGAAAATCCGCGTGAGATCGCCGACATGGGTGGCATGGCGGAAATACTCCTGCATGAAATGCTCGACGCCGCGCCGCCCGCCATGGTCGGTATAGCCCATCCGCTCGGCCACACCCACTTGCAGATCGAAACTCAGCTGCTCGACCGCGCGGCCTGACAAGTGGTGCATATGGCAGCGCACGGCCCAGAGGAAGGTCTCGGCATCGCGGAAAATCTCGTATTCCTCGGCCCGGAAGAACCCCAGCGCCACAAGCTCGGCGGCCTGATCGACCTCATGGATGTATTTCGCGATCCAGTAGAGGGTCTGCAGATCGCGCAAGCCCCCCTTGCCTTCCTTGACATTGGGTTCCAGCAGATAGCGCTGATTGCCGATCTTCGCGTGCCGTGCGGTGCGCTCGGACAGCTTCATCTCGACGAAATCGGCATGGGTTTTCGCGAACAGTTCCGCCCACAGGCGGCTGCGCAGGGTCTGGGCCAGCGGGGCATTGCCCCACAGGAACCGATGTTCCAGCAGCGCGGTGCGGATCGTGACATCCTCGCGCCCCAGTCGCAGGCATTCATCGACCGTGCGCGTGGCATGGCCGACCTTCAGCTTCATGTCCCAGAAGATATAGAGCGCCGATTCGATCACCTGTTCCACCCGGCCCGTCACTTTCCAGGGCAAGAGGAACAGCAGATCGATATCGGAACAGGGCGCCATTTCGGCGCGGCCGTAACCGCCCACCGCCAGCGCGGCGATGCGCTCACCCTCGGACGGCATCGGGTTCGGGTGCAGGTCCGTCTGCACGATATCCAGCACCAGACAGACGATCTGATCGGTCAGCCAGCTATTGGCACCGACAAAGGCGCGCGCATCGCGCGGATGGGCGACAAACAGCGCCTCCAGCCGGTCCGATGCCGCGCGCAGGGCGTCGCGCAGCGCGGCGGCCACGTCGCGCCTGCGCGATGCGCATTCGGCGCCCGCATTCGCGGCCAATATCTCGCGCAGGCGTGCGCGCAGGGCGCCGACATCCAGCACCTGATGGGGCGGAAAGAACGCCGCCGCCGCATCGGGCATGGGGACCATGCCCGCGACATCACGCTGACTGGCCGGGCTGCTCAGGACCCGGCTCCGACAAAGCTGCGCGGTGCCGGGCTGAGCACTTCGCGGCGTTCATCACGAATTTCGGCCACGGCCACCCCGCGTTCATTGGTACCATCGCGGCGGAAGCGGAACACGCCCGAGACACCGGCAAAGCCCGATTGCTGCGTGATCGCCTGCACCGAGAAGGGCGCAGAGCCGCCCAGCCGCGCCAGCGCGCCGACCGCTGCCACCCCGTCATAGCCAAGCGCTGCCACCGGGTTGGGCCGCGAGCCATGGGCCGCCTCATAGCGCCGCTCGAACTGTTCGTTCAGGCGCGGATCAGGCAGCGCGAACCAGCCGCCCTGCAGGCCGCTGAGTTCCATCGTGGCAGGCGGGATATCCCAGCGGGTCAGCCCCATGAACTGATAATCCTCGTTCGAGATGCTGTTCTGCGGCAACAGCTCTGCCAGTAGCGGCAGCGCGCCCTCGGACCCGGCGGTGAAGATGATGCTGTCGGCTCCCGAATTCCGCGCGGTCGAGGATATCTGCGGCAGCGCATCCACGATCCCCTGCTGCGAGAAGGCGTAGGATTGCGTGCCGACAACCGTGGCGCCCGTGCGCGTGGCCGCGCGCTGGATCGCCTGTTCGGCGACGCGCCCGGCCTCATTCTGTTCCGACACGATCATCACGCGCCCGCGCCCCTGCCCGGCGGCATAGCCCAGCAGGCGGGTCGCGGTATTCTCGAACATCGCGCCCAGCAGAAAGACATTGCCGCCCGCGACATCGGGGTTGTTGGAAAAACTCAGGATATTGACCCCGGCCTCTGCCGCTACAGGTGCCACGGCGCGGGTGACATCGGCGAAAAGCGGGCCAAGGATGATCTGCGCGCCATCCGATATCGCGCGAGAGGCTTCAGAGGCGGCGCGCTGCGGCTCTCCGCCGGTCTGATAGACGCGCAGGTCCATCTCGACCCCTTGCAGATCCGCCCGCGCCATTCGCGCCGCGTTCTCCAGATTGCGCGCCAGTGTCTGGCGGTCGGAATTCCCCCCGCCGGGCACCAGCAGCGCGACGCGCGCGGGGCCGGAGATGTCCCGCTCGGGGCCGGTGCCGACGCCAGGCAACACGGCGGGCGCGTCACAGCCGGCGACAAACATTGTGGCCGCAGCCGAACTCAGCAACCCACGACGGGTCAGCACTGGGGAAACAAGGGGGGGTCGGCGCATGGGGGCTGGCACTCCTGGGTTGCGTCGGGGATCATCGGCGCGCAGACTAAGCAAGCCCGGCAGCGAAGTAAACGCTCGACTGGTGAACGGGCGCAAATCGGCCAGAGGACGCCCCGCAGACATGACGCAAAAGCCACCCGTTCCCCCCGCGCCAGTGGCCATTGAACCGGGCCTGCACCTGATCGCGACCCCCATCGGGGCCGCGCGCGACATCACGCTGCGTGCGCTGGATCTGCTGGCGGGATGCGATGTGCTGGCGGCAGAGGATACGCGCAGCCTGCGCCACCTGATGGAACTGCATGGCCTGCGCCCCGGCGGGCGACCACTGCTGGCCTATCACGACCATAACGGGGCGAAGATGCGCCCGCGCCTGCTGGCCGCGCTGACTGAGGGCAAGAGCGTGGTCTACGCCGCCGAGGCCGGGACCCCCATGGTGGCCGATCCCGGCTATCAACTGGCGCGCGAGGCAATCGCCGCAGGCCTGCCCGTGCATTCCGCGCCCGGCCCCTCGGCAATGCTGGCGGCACTCACGCTGTCGGGCCTGCCAAGCGACCGCTTCTGCTTTCTGGGCTTTGCACCTGCAAGCGCAGGCGCACGACGCCGGTTCCTGCAAGAGGCGGCGGCAATCCCGGCGACGCTGATCCTCTACGAATCGCCCAAGCGCGTTAGCCGATTGTTAGGGGAATTGTGCGAGATTGCCGGAGGGGACCGCCCGGCGGCGCTATGCCGCGAGCTGACGAAGAAACATGAAGAAGTGATCCGCATGCCGCTTGCCGAACTTGAACAGGATATCCGCGACCGCAGCCTGCGCGGCGAAATCGTCCTTGTGATCGGGCGGGGCATTCAAGCGGTTGCAGGGCCCGAAACGCTGGATCAGGCGCTGGATGTCGCGCTGCGCGATATGCGCCTGAAAGAGGCCGTGGCCCATGTGGCCCAGATGCTGGGTCTGCCACGGCGGCAGGTCTATCAGGCCGCGCTGGAGAAGGAAAAACCGCAATGAGACAGGCGCGCAACAACATGGCGGGCCTTGCCGCCGAGGAAACAGTCCTGCGCCAGTATCTTGCCGCGGGCTATGCCCTGCTGGCGCGCCGCTACCGTGGCACGCGCGGCGAGATTGATCTGGTGCTGGGGCGCAATGGTGATGTGGTGTTCATCGAGGTCAAGAAAAGCCGCAGTTTCGGCGCGGCAGTGGCGCGGCTGGGCGCGGCGCAGATCGGGCGGATATTCGCGACAGCGGCCGAATTTCTGGGCACGCAGCCCATGGGTCAGATGACCGAAACCCGCTTCGATGTAGCGCTGGTCAATGCGCAGGGCGACGTGTCGGTGATTGAGAACGCGCTGTGGCAATAGCGGTGATCGCGCGCTGAGCTGTGTCCGCGATGATGAAGTTCCGCAGGGTGCGCAGCATCAAGCAAACCGCCTCAAAGCCTCAGTGACAAACAGCCGGTCAGTGCCATCACGCGCAGAGACGCGGATGTATCCCTCCACCAGGCGCCCGGCCAACCGGCATCCGCCCCATTGCATCGCTGCGCGGCTTCCGGCATCAAGAACCGCGCCATCATGCGCAGGGCCCCATGGTCCCGGATGCCAAGTTGAGGAAAAACCGAATGAGCCTGCGTGTCGCCTTTCAGATGGACCCGATCGAGCATGTCGATATCAACGCCGACAGCACGTTCCGCATCGCGCTGGAGGCCGGGCGGCGCGGGCATGAGCTGTATGTCTACACCCCCGACAAGCTGATCTTTCGCGAAGGGCGCGTGATGGCGCGCGCGCGGCCTGTGACCCTGCAGGCCAAAGCGGGGGCGCATGTCAGTTTCGGCCCCGAAGAGACATTGGATCTGGCCGCCTGCGATGTCGTCTGGCTGCGGCAGGACCCGCCCTTTGACATGGGCTATATCACCACCACCCATCTGTTGGAGATGATCCATCCGGACACACTGGTCGTGAATGACCCGTTCTGGGTGCGCAACCATCCCGAAAAACTGCTGGTGCTGCAATTTCCCGACCTGACCCCGCCCACGATGATCGCGCGCGATCTGGCCACGATCCGCGCCTTCAAGGCCGAACATGGCGATGTCATCCTGAAACCCCTTTACGGCAATGGCGGCGCGGGCGTGTTCCGGCTGGACCCGAATGACCGCAACCTCGCTTCGCTGCACGAGCTGTTTACCGGCATCAACCGCGAGCCGCTGATCGTGCAGAAATACCTGCCCGCTGTCAGCGCAGGCGACAAGCGCATCATTCTGGTCGAGGGCGAGCCCATCGGCGCGATCAATCGTGTCCCTGCGGATGGTGAGACGCGGTCCAACATGCATGTCGGCGGACGCCCCGAAAAGATCGGGCTGAGCGCGCGCGACCACGAAATCTGCGCCGCCATCGGCCCGCTTTTGCGCGAAAAGGGGCAGATTTTCGTGGGCATCGACGTGATCGGCGAGTGGCTGACCGAGATCAACCTGACCTCGCCCACCGGCCTGCAGGAGCTGGAGCGATTTGACGGCACCAATGGCGCGGCCCTGATATGGGACGCCATCGAGGCGCGCCGCGCTGCATGAGCTGGCAACTCAAGGCGCTGCGCGTGATCCTGCGCCATGCGGTGCGCCCCTCGCTGGGGCGGCAGCGCGACAGTCTGTCGGCGCGCGCCTGGTTCGAGCGCGGCGCCTGGCTGAATGCGCGCGGACGGCCCTGGCGGCAGTTTCACCCCATGGACCTGGAGGCCGGGGGCCGCAGTATCCCGGCGCTGGCCACACAACCGCTGCAACCGGGCGCGCCCCTGATCCTGTATTTCCACGGCGGCGGCTATGTCATGGGCAATCCGCGCACCCATGCCGCGCTCGGGGGCTATCTGGCGCGCAAGGCGGGCATGTCCTGCCTGTTGCCCGATTACCGGCTGGCCCCGGAACACCCGTTCCCGGCAGCGTTCGACGATGCCGTGGCGGTATGGCAGGCGCTGATGGCGCAGGGCCATGCACCTGACCAGATCGCACTTGGGGGCGATTCGGCGGGCGGCGGGCTGGCGCTGGCGCTGCTGGGTCATCTGTGCGCGACGGGTGCGCCGCGCCCGGCCTGCGTCTTTGCGTTCTCGCCCTTTGCAGATCTGACTCTGTCGGGCAAATCCATCCGGGACAATGCCGACTCCGAGCTTCTGCTGCCCTTTCACCGGATCGACGATCTGCGCCGCCGCGTGCTGGCAGGCGCGGACCCGGCGGACCCGCGCATCTCGCCCCTGTTCGCGCGTTTCACGGGCGCGCCGCCCGTGCTGATCCAGATGGCGCGGACCGAGATTCTGCGCGATGATTCGCGGCGCATGGCGGACCATCTGCGCGCGCATGGGGCGCAGGTGACCGTGCAGGAATGGGGCAACCTGCCCCATGTCTGGCAGTTCTTTCACGGCTGGCTACCCGAGGGGCGCAAGGCGCTGTCGGATGCGGGCGCCTTTATCCGGGCGTCGTGTCCAGCGCCGCCATCAGCCGGTAGCTGATCGCCTCGGCCATGTGGGGGGCGCGGACCTCGGGGCTGTCATCCAGATCGGCGATGGTGCGCGCCACGCGCAACAGCCGATGATAGCCGCGCGCGCTCAGCCCGAAACGCTCGGCCGCCTGGGTCAGCAGGGCGCGCCCATCCGTGTCGGGGCTGGCGATTTCTTCCAGCAGCGCGCCTTCGGCATCGGCATTGGCGCGCAGGCCGGGATGGGCTGAAAACCGCGTGGCTTGCAGCTTGCGCGCCGCCGCCACGCGCCCGGCCACGACCGAGGACGGATCGCCCGAGGCGGGCAAATCGAGGTCCGAAAAGGCTACAGGCGGCACTTCGACCCGCAGATCGAACCGGTCCAGAAGCGGGCCGGAAATGCGGCCCAGATAATCGTCCCCGCAGGCGGGTGCACGGGCGCAGGCCCGGCCCGGATCGGACAGGTAGCCGCATTTGCAGGGGTTTGCGGCCGCCACCAGCATGAAGCGGCAGGGGTAGCGGATATGGGCATTGGCGCGCGCGACCACGACCTCGCCCGTCTCGATCGGCTGGCGCAGGGTTTCCAGCACCATGCGCGGGAATTCGGGCAATTCGTCCAGAAACAGCACGCCGTTATGCGCCAGCGATATCTCGCCCGGTTTGGCCCCCTTGCCGCCCCCGACCACTGCGGCGACCGAAGCCGTGTGATGGGGTTCGCGAAACGGGCGCGTGCGCGATATGCCACCCTGTTCCAACAACCCCGCGATGGAATGGATCATCGAGGTTTCCAGCGCCTCGGACGGCGAGAGCGGCGGCAGGATGCCCGGCAGACGCGCGGCCAGCATGGATTTGCCTGATCCCGGTGTGCCCACCATCAGCACATGATGCCGCCCGGCGGCGGCGATTTCCAGCGCACGCTTGGCGCGTTCCTGGCCCTTGACGTCGAACAGGTCGCGCAACCCGTCCTCGCGCCGCACCTCACCCGGCCGGGCGGGTGACAGGGGGGCCTGCCCACTGAAGTGGCGGATCACGTCGATCAGCGTCCTGGGGGCCAGCACGCGGGTCGCTTCGACCCAGGCGGCCTCTGGCCCGCAGGGGGCGGGGCAGAACAGCGCGTATTCACCCGCCGCCGCGGCCATGGCGGCGGGCAATGCGCCGGTCACGGGCACCAGCGCCCCGTCCAGCGACAATTCTCCCAGCGCGACAGTTTCGGCCACCTCCTCGGCGGGCAGAATCTCCAGCGCGGCCAGCAAGGCCATCGCGATGGGCAGATCGAAATGCGACCCCTCTTTCGGCAGATCGGCGGGGGACAGGTTGATCGTGATGCGTTTGGACGGCAGCGCCACGGACAGCGCCGACAGGGCAGCGCGCACGCGTTCGCGCGCCTCGGACACGGCCTTGTCGGGCAGGCCCACGATCTGAAAGGCGGGCATTCCGGGCGAGAGCGCGCATTGCACCTCGATCAGCCGCGCCTCAATCCCCTCGAATGCTACTGTCAGCGCGCGCGTCACCATGCCCCTGCCCCGCTCAGACCCATGAACTTGGTTAACGGATCAGAGATTTCGAAATGGTTAACAGCAGCGCCAGTTGGCAGGTGCGATATAAAAATGCGCCTCCAGAGTGAACCAGATGCACTTATGACGCGTATCTTAACAAATTGCGAACTCGCAGGGGGAATTCAATGGCACTGGATATCACTGAAGACCGTCAATTGTCACGCCGCGCCATGTCGGCTGAAATGCTGGATGCCGAAACCGAATTGCAGCTTGCCCGCGCCTGGCGCGACCACCGCGATGAGGCCGCACTGCACCGTCTGATCACCGCCTATATGCGGCTGGCGATTTCGATGGCCAGCAAATTCCGCCGTTACGGCGCCCCGATGAACGATCTGGTACAAGAGGCCGGTCTGGGCCTGATGAAGGCTGCCGACAAGTTCGACCCCGAGCGCGGGGTGCGGTTCTCGACCTATGCCGTGTGGTGGATCCGCGCGAGCATTCAGGATTATGTCATGCGCAACTGGTCAATGGTGCGCACGGGCTCGACCTCCAGCCAGAAATCGCTGTTTTTCAACCTGCGCCGGGTGCAGGCCAAGTTCGAACGCGAGGCCATGGCACGCGGCGAGGAACTGGACCGCCACCAGCTACGCGAGCATATCGCGCGCGAAGTGGGCGTGCCGTTGCACGATGTCGAACTGATGGAAGGGCGGCTATCCGGGTCCGATTTCTCGCTCAATGCGATGCAGTCGCAGGATGAGGACGGGCGCGAATGGATCGATGCGCTGGAGGACGAGAACGCACAGGAAGGCGCGCAGGTCGAGCAGGCGCATGACATGGCGCAACTGCGCGACTGGTTGATCGAGTCCATGCACGGGCTGAGCGAACGCGAGCGCTTCATTGTGCGCGAGCGCAAACTGCGCGAGGAACCGCGCACGCTGGAATCGCTGGGTGAGGAACTGGGGCTATCCAAGGAACGTATCCGTCAGGTCGAAGCCGCTGCATTCCAGAAGATGCGCAAGCGGCTGGAGTCGCAATCGCGCGAAGTCCTGCATTTTCTGTGAGGCTGGGCCTGATCCCGGCACTTGCCCTGATGGCCACGGCTGTCGGGGCAGACCCCATTGAACCGCAGGCGCTGGACGATCTGCCGCAGGCGGATGTCGTGTTTCTGGGGGAAGTGCATGACAACCCGCTGCACCATATCCACCAGACCCGCGCGACCCACGCCATCGCCCCCGCCGCGTTGGTATTCGAGATGCTGACGCCGGAGCAGGCCGCGCGCATCCCGCCCGAATTGCCGCCTGAGGGCGAGTTGGCGGACCTGCTGGACTGGGATGCCTCTGGCTGGCCGGATTTCGCGATGTATTCCCCCATCTTCGCGGCTGCCCCCGGCGCGCGCATTTTTGGCGCGGGCCTGCCGCGCGATCAGGCGCGCGCGGCCATGACGGACGGGACAGCGGCGCATTTCCCCGATGACCCGGCGCGTTTCGGGCTGGACCGGGCGCTTGATGCGGACGAACAAGCCCTGCGAGAGGGCTTGCAGGATGACGCCCATTGCAACGCCCTGCCGCCAGAGATGCTGCCCGCGATGGTCGAGATCCAGCGTCTGCGCGACGCCCTGCTGGCCGAGGCCGCGCTGCGCGCCCATACAGAGACGGGCGGCCCGGTCGTGGTGATCACCGGCACGGGCCACACGCGCACCGATTGGGGCGCGCCCGCCGCGTTTGCGCTTGCGTCTGATCTGCAGACCCTCTCCATCGGGCAGTATGAGGGGGAGCCCGACAGCACACCGCCCAATGACCTGTGGCTGGTGACAGAGCCGCATCTGCGCACCGACCCCTGCGCGGCATTGGAATAGGCCAGCCCCTTTCGCTTGACCCGCCAAGCGCGTACATCAGATACAGGCGGGCAAGGGGGACCACGGATGCTGAGCGGCAAGCGCATCACATTGATCATCGGCGGCGGCATCGCGGCCTATAAAAGCCTGGACCTGATCCGGCAATTGCGCCGTGCGGGCGCGCAGGTGACCCCGGTTCTGACCCGCGCTGGCACGGAATTCGTCACGCCGCTATCCGTGGCAGCGCTGGCCGAGGAACAGGTATTTCAGGACCTGTTCGACCTGAAGGATGAGGCCGAAATGGGCCATATCCAACTGTCGCGCGTAGCCGATCTGATCGTGGTGGCCCCGGCCACAGCGAACCTGATGGCGCGCATGGCCACAGGGCTGGCCGATGATCTGGCCAGCACGCTGTTGCTGGCGACCGATACGCCTGTGCTGATCGCGCCTGCGATGAATGTCCGCATGTGGCAGCACCCGGCCACGCAGCGCAATCTGGCGCAGTTGCAGGCCGATGGGCTGCGCGTGGTGGGGCCTGAAGTGGGCGATATGGCCTGCGGCGAATACGGGCCGGGGCGGATGGCCGAACCGGCAGCGATTGTGGCGGCGATCAGCGATCATTTCGGGCCCCGCCCGCTGACGGGTCAGCGGGTGCTGGTCACCTCGGGGCCCACGCATGAACCGATTGATCCGGTGCGCTATATTGCCAACCGCTCCTCTGGCGCGCAGGGCACGGCGATTGCCGAGGCGCTGCGCGATCTGGGGGCCGAGGTGATCTTTGTCACCGGCCCCGCACAGACCCCGCCGCCCAGTGGCGTGACGGTCATGCGCGTGGAAACCGCGCGCGAGATGCTGGCGGCGGCCGAGGGCGCGCTGCCCGTCATGGCCGCGATCTGTGCCGCCGCCGTGGCCGATTGGCGGGTGACGACCGAGATCACGCAAAAGATGAAGAAAACCGTGCAAGGCACGCCAACACTTGAGTTTTCCGAGAATCCGGACATTCTGGCGACACTCTCCACCCACGCGCAGCGCCCCGAACTGGTGGTGGGTTTTGCGGCAGAGACCGAGGATGTCATCGCCCATGCCACCCTCAAGCGCACGCGCAAAGGGTGTGACTGGATCGTGGCGAATGATGTCTCGCCCGCCACAGGCATCATGGGCGGCGCGGAGAATGCCGTGCATCTGATTACCGAAGCCGGGGTCGAGGACTGGCCCCGCCTGCCCAAGCGCGAGGTGGCCGCGCGGCTGGCCGACCGGATCGCGCAGGTGCTGGGATGAGCGTGACCCTTCAGTTCCAGCGCCTGCCGGGGTCTGACCCTGATGTGCCCTTGCCCGCCTATGCCACGCAGGGGGCCGCGGGGGCGGATATCCGCGCCAACCTGCCGCTGGATGACCGCGCGCGCGGCGTGACGCTTGCGCCGCTTCAGCGCGCGCTGGTGCCGACGGGGCTTGCCTGTGCCGTGCCGCCGGGGTTCGAGATGCAGTTCCGCGCGCGCTCGGGCCTGGCGCTGCGCCATGGGATCGCGCTGCCCAATGCGCCCGCGACCATCGACAGCGATTATCGCGGGCCGCTGGGGGTGATCCTGATCAACCTCGGGGCCGAGCCCTTCGTGATCGAACATGGCGCGCGCATCGCCCAGATCGTGATCGCGCCTGTTGTGCAGGCGCAGATGATCGAGGCCGCAACATTGCCAGAGACCACGCGCGGCGCGGGTGGCTTTGGATCGACCGGGGTGGCGTGATGGGGTTCGTGCTGTTCCTGATGGCCGCGCTGTGGGTGTTGGGCTGGGCGATGAAAACGCCTGTGCGCATCCGGCTGGGCGTGATCGGGGCGATGTATGTCGTGGTCATCCTGATCAACCTGACGCTGCCGGAAACCACCGATCTGCGCCGTGCGACAGGGGGGGATGTGCGGCCCTGGCTGCTGCTGGGGGGGGCGGTTGCCCTGGGCTTTGCCTATGCGGCGCTGATCCGGCGGCTGCGGCAGCGCAATGCCCCGACCGCAGAGCCCGCCGCCCGCCCCGACCAGTTCCGCGAGGCCGAACTGAACCGCTATGCCCGCCATATCGTCCTGCGCGAGATCGGCGGCGCGGGGCAGAAGAAGCTGCGCAATGCCCGCGTGCTGGTCGTTGGCGCAGGCGGGCTGGGCGCGCCGGTGCTGATGTATCTGGCGGGCGCAGGCGTGGGCACGATTGGCGTCATCGATGATGACGCGGTCGACAGCTCCAACCTGCAGCGGCAGGTCATTCACCGTGATGAGATGATCGGCACACCCAAGGTGTTTTCGGCGCAGGCGGCGATGGCGGCGCTGAACCCCTTTGTCACGATCCGCCCCTATCACCGGCGGCTGAGCGCGGATATCGCCGCGGATCTCTTCGCCGATTATGACCTGATCCTGGATGGCAGCGACAATTTCGACACGCGCTATCTGGTCAATCGCGCGGCGGTCGCGGCCGGAAAGCCCCTGATCTCGGGCGCGATTACCCAATGGGAAGGGCAGATCAGCCTGTTTGACCCCAAGAGTGACGCGCCCTGCTATGAGTGCATCTTTCCCGACCGCCCGGCCCCCGGTCTGGCCCCAAGCTGTGCCGAGGCCGGGGTCATCGCCCCCCTGCCCGGCGTGATCGGGTCCATGATGGCGGTTGAGGCGATCAAATCCATCACCGGCGCGGGGACAGGGCTGCGCGGGCGGCTGCTGATCCATGACGCGCTGCATGCAGAGACGCGCAGCATCCGCATCGCGCGGCGCGCGGAGTGTGCCTGTTGCGGGGCGGGCGCGATCAGATCGTCAGCATGACGCGCAGAAAGCCGCGCTTGTCCACGCCCAGCACTTCGGGCGTGAAATCCTCGATCAGGTCCAGATGCTCATGCGCGGCAATGCTGGTGCGCAGGATGGTATTCGCGCCCTTGACATGTTGCAGGCGGAACGGGGCATCTGCCGCGACCGCAAGCGGCGTGTGCGCGGTAACGTAATCGCGCAGGATGTCGCGGGTGATGGCGGGATGTTCCAGCACCACGGTTTCCGGCCCGGCACCGGGAAAGCTGCCCGCACCCTGCGCGCGGAAAGAGTTGGTGCAGATGATGAATTCGGCATCCGGGTCCAGCGCTGCGCCCTGCCATGTCAGGTTGCGGATGCGCCCCTGACGGCCGGGAATTTCGCTGCCATCGCTTGCAAAGCGCGCAGGCACGGTCAGATCGACCTCATACTCCAGCCCGTAGATGATTTCGAAATTATAGCCCGCAAAGGCGGGGTCCATCAGGTGTTGCTCGGAAATCCCCGGATGGATCTGATGATAGGCCGAGACGGACCTTTCCAGCCACAGCCGCACCTGCGCCCCCGTCAGCCGAGAGGCCGCGACACGGTTGGGATAGACATACAGATCAGCGAGCGACCGCAGCGTCAGCGGGCCGACAGGAATATTGGTGAAATTGCGCGGCCCGCCCAGCCCCCCGGCCTTGGACGGCGAGACCGATGACAGCAGCGGCACCCGCGCCAGATCCGACCCTGCCAGATGGCGCGCCACGAAATCGCGCTGCGCTTCGGCCACCAGCGCGGTCGCGGCGCTGCGGCCCAGATAGGCGAAAAACGAATTGACCGGCGTGTCGGTGCACCCGATGGGCGTGCGGATATTTTCCAGCACGGCCTCATGCGCGCGGGCAACGATCTTGCGCACCATGGGGCTGCGCAGCGGCGCGCGCCGATCCTCTGGCGCAGCGGGTGCGAAATCATGCGCGGCATCGCGCAAGGCGCGTGTGCTCACACAGGCGTCCAGAAGATGCCAGGCGTCGCCTTCGCGCGCCAGCTTCAGGTCGATCACCCCCAGATGCGAGCCGAAAAACCCGCTCATGACCACGGGTTTGCCGTAGATCGTGCCGCGTTGGATATCAACGCCCGGAATGTCATCAAACAGGCGCGAGGGGAAAAGCTGGTGCGTATGCCCGCACAGGACCAGGTCAACCCCGTCGATTGCGGCCAGCGGGATCACGGCGTTTTCCATATTCTCGGTATGGCGGATCGGCCCGATCCCGCTATGGGCCAGCATCACCACCAGATCGGCCCCTGCGGCACGGATCGCGGGCACCCAGGCGCGTGCGGCCTCGACCATGTCGCGGGTCTGGATCCGGCCATGCAGATGCTGGCGCTCCCATATCGTGATCTGCGGGGGCGCAACACCCAGCACCCCGATGGTGATATCCTGCATCCGCCCGGACCGGTCCGCGACCTGACGCGTGATCAGGTGGTAGGGCCGAACCAGATGCCGGTCCTCCAGTGCCGTGGCGCCCTTGCTGCGCAGGATATTGGTCGAGACGACGGGAAACGCGGCCTGCGCGATCGATTTCATCAGAAAATCAAGCCCGTAATTGAATTCGTGATTGCCCAGCGTGATGGCATCATAGCGCAGCGCATTCATGGCGGCGGTGACGGGATGTGTCTCGCCCTCCTGCAGGCCCATGTCATAGGCGATGTAATCGCCAACCGGGGTGCCCTGCAGGAAATCGCCATTGTCGAACAGCAGGCAATTGGGCACCTG
>PWWF01000211.1 GCA_003561595.1 Paracoccaceae bacterium
AAGTGCTGCATGGCGAAAAGCGCGGGCGCGACCTGGGCTATCCGACGGCGAACATGTCGATTGCCGGGCTGCACCCGCCCCGCTTTGGCGTCTATGCCGTGCAGGTCGATGTGCTGGGCGGTGCGCATGCCGGGCGCTATGACGGGGTCGCATCGATGGGGGTTCGGCCGATGTTCGGGGTGAACCAGCCGAACCTGGAAACCTATCTGTTCGATTTCGCAGGCGATCTCTATGGCACGCATCTATCTGTCGCGCTGATCGCGCATCTGCGCGATGAGCAGCGTTTCGACGGCCTGCCTGCGCTGATCGCTCAGATGGATGCCGACAGCCAGCAGGCCCGTGACATCCTCGCAGCGCTGGACTGAGGCGCGGCAGCTCAGAGCGATCCGCCACCCCCCGCGCGGCGCCCTGCGCGCCACATCCCCAGTGCGCCCAGCACCCAGACCACCATCAGGATCAGCGCGGCCCCCGAGACAAACAGCATCAGCGCCGCGCGCAGCGGGTCATCGGGGCTGATCGCGGCCAGCACACCCGGCAAGCTGCCCCCGGCGATCACCACCCCGAATGTCGCGGCGAACAGACCCGCCAATGCCACCACTGCCAGCAGCGGTAGCGCCCGCACGCCGCCGCGTGGGCGCGCCAGCGCGCGGCGCAGCGATACGGCCTGCCGCCGCAGGTCATGCCCGATGGCCAGCACTGCCGGCACCAGCAGCAAAACCACAACCATGCCAAAGCCCAACCCATAGACCAGCGTGATGACCGTGGGTTTCAGAAACTCGGCCTCGGATGAGCGTTCGAACAGCAGCGGGCTCAGGCCCAGCACTGTCGTCAGCGTTGTCAGCAGCACCGGGCGCAGCCGGTCACAGGTCGCATCGATGATCGCCGGGATCAGCCCGCGATCCCGCGCATGCTGGTCCACGGTCGTCACCAGCACGATGGAATCGTTGATGATGATCCCCACCATGCCCATGACCCCCACGATGGAGAACATCGACATCGCCATGCCCCAGCTCAGATGCCCGTAGATCACCCCGATCAGACCAAAGGGGATCACCGCCATCACCACCAAGGGCCGCGCCCAGCTGGAGAAGACCCAGGCCAGCGTCAGGTAGATCAGGATCAGGCACAGGGTCAGCCCGATCAGCGCATCGCTCAGGAATTCCTGTTCCTGTTCGGCCTGCCCTGACAGCCGCGTGGTTATGCCGAAATCGGCCTCCAGATCGGGCAGGATACGCTCGGTCAGGGCGCGCGTGACTTCTCTTGCGCGGGCGGCGTCATCCTCGGACAGATCGCCCGAGACGGTCACGACACGGATGCCATTCTCGCGCCGCACGCTGGAAAACCCCTGCTGTTCGCTGACCGAGACGATATCGCCCAGAAGCGCGAGCGTGCCATCGGCGCTGCGCATCTGCATGCTGTCCAGAAAATCCGCCGCGCGTTCGGTCTGCGGCACCTCGACCCGGATGCGGCCCGTGCGCAGCCCGTCCGGAAAGCTCATCGCCTCGATGCCGGTCAGGCGGTCGCGCAGATCACGCGACAGCCCATCGATGGTAAAGCCCAGCGCCTGCCCCTGCGGCGTCAGCTGCAGGATAAGTTCCTGCTTGTCATAGGGCATGTTGTCTTCCAGCCCCGACACTTCGGGAAAGGGCACCAGTGCCGCGCGCAGCGCGTCGGCGGCGGATTTGAGTGTCTCTGCATCCCCACCGCTCAGATCGACCGAAAGCGAATCGCCACCCGGCCCCGCACCGAAGGATCGGAAGCTGAGCTCTTCCAGACGCGGATGCGCGCGCATCTCTTCCTCGATCCGGGCGCCGATTGCAAAACTGGATATAGGGCGCAGATCGACATCGACCAGCTCGATCGAGATGCCGCCCAGCAGATCGGCCTCCTTGTTCTCGGCCGCGGGCAGCGACCGGCCGGTATTCGACCCAAGCTCGATCATGGCAAAGGTGACGGGGTTCACCCCGCTCTCGGCCTCGATCTCGGCGGCGACAGCCTCTGTCGCGCGCTGCAATTCGCGCAGCGCGTCAAGCGTGTCGGCGCGGGTAGCGCCATCGGTCATGACGATATTGCCAGTGATCGAGCCCTGTTCAGGCGGCACGAAGAAGCGGAAGGGCAGATTGCCGCTGACCAGATGCGCGCTTTGCACTGTCAGCAGCGCGATCAGCCCTGCCACGACCGGGTAGCGCGCTGCGATCACCAGCCGCATCAGGGGGCGGAACGCATGTTCGCGCACCCAGCGAAAGCCCCGGTTCACCTGACGCGAGGGCCAGTCATACCAGCGTTCGCGTATATTACTGGCAATGGCGTGATACATGTGGTGAGGCAGGATCAGGAAGCATTCGACCAGCGACGCGATCAGCACCGCGATCACCGTCAGCGGAATATCCGCGATCAGCGTGCCAAAACGCCCGCCCACAATAATCAGCGCGCCAAAGGCCAGCACTGTCGTCACGGTCGCCGCAAAGACCGGCTGCGCCATCCGCGTGGCCGCGTTCTCGGCGGCCTGCGCCGGGTCCTCGCCCAGTTCGCGCGCGCGGTAATCGGCATGTTCGCCCACCACAATGGCGTCATCCACCACAATCCCCAGCGTGATGATCAGCGCGAAAAGCGAGATCATGTTGAAGCTGAGCCCCATCAGATACATCACCGCAATCGCGGCCAGCATCGCGGCCGGTATCCCTGCCGACACCCAGAAGGCGGTGCGCGCGTTCAGAAACAGGAACAGCAGCACCACGACCAGCCCCAGCCCCATCAGCCCGTTCTTGACCAACAGCCATATCCGGTCCGAGATGAATTCCGCCCGTGTCGAGACCAGCTCGATCGCCGTGCCCTGCGGCAGGCTGCGGTTCATCTCTGCCGCGACCGCCTCGACCCGCGCCTGAATGGCGATGGCATCGCCGCGCGCAGACCGGTCCACGCGCAGCGTGATGGCCGGGTTGTCGCCCACAAAAAAGGCGCGGTCACGGTCGATCTGCCCCTGCGTCAGCGTGGCAACATCGGCCACACGCAGAACCGACCCGTCGGGCAGGCTGCGCAGCGCGATATCGCCCACTTCTGCCGCGCTGCGCCGTTCCGTGCCGGTGCGCACCCGCGATGTGCCCGAGGACACCTCGCCCGTCGGGTCGGTCATGGCGCTGGAACGGATCGCCTGCGCGATATCGGCCATGGTCAGGTCATGCTCGATCAGGTTGCGGGTGGGCACTTCAACGCTGACTTCGGCGCTGGCCACCCCGTTGATCGAGACGCGCGTGATTCCCGCATCATATAGCCGCGCGGCAAATTCATCGGCAAAGCGCGCAAGCTGATCCACCCCGACCGGGCCCGTGACGACGACATTGGTCACCCGGTCCGCCCAGCTTGACCGGCGAGTGACCGGGTCTTCGGCGCCATCGGGCAGGTTGGCGACCGAATCAATCGCGTCCTGCACATCGGCATTGCCGCGCGACATGTCCCAGCCGGTTTCGAACTCGATGGTGAATGTGGCCCGCCCCTCGCGCGAGCGGGCAGAGACGCGCGTCACCCCCTCGACCGCCTGCAGGGTGGGGCCGACCACCTGCACCACGGCACTGTCAACATCCTCGGCCCCGGCATCGGGCCAGGGAATATCGACCGTCACCGTATCGACCACGACATCAGGGAAGAACTGCGCGCGCATCTGCGGGATCGCGGCAAGCCCGACCACGATCATGATGACAAACAGCAGATTGGCCGCCGTGCGGTGCCGGGTGAAATAGCGAAAGACGCCTGCGGCCTGAACGGCCAGCCTGTCGCGCGCAGAGCGGCTGCTCATGCCTCAGCCCCCGCTTTGCGTGCGGGTATCACCGCCGTTTTCCAGCCGCTCGACCATCGCGGCGGGCACCTCATCCTCTGACAGTTGCGCCAGCATCCGGGCGCGCACCGGGTCGGGCATGTCGCTATTGCCCTCGACCTGCGCGATCAGGCGCGCGCGGCGCTCGGCATCCAGACTGACCATCTCGGGCGCCTCGGCGGCCGCAGGGGCCTGGGCCTCGCCGTCGCGATGGGGGCGGACCAGAATGCCGCTACCCAGATTGGGACCGACCTCGCGCACGATCTCGCGCCCCTCTATCCCGTCCAGTTCGACAATCACGCTGTCGCCCTGACGGCGCAGCAGGTTAACAGGCAGCGCTTCCAGTCGGTTGCTGTCAT
This sequence comes from Paracoccaceae bacterium, assembly GCA_003561595.1. GTDB lineage: Bacteria > Pseudomonadota > Alphaproteobacteria > Rhodobacterales > Rhodobacteraceae > Roseinatronobacter. Next base: position 4,171 of record PWWF01000211.1, read on the forward strand.
TCACGGCCAGCACATTGCCCGATGTGGTCACGGCGGTCGCCGGGATCATCGCCACATTCGCAAGCGCGGGTTCCTGCAGGCGCACGGTCACGAAATCGCCCGGGCGAAACCCGCGCGGGGCATCGAGATTGACGAACAGGCGCCGTCCGCTCTGGCCCTGTTCCACAGTGGCCGAGGCCCGCATCAACTGACCGGGGGATGTGATCTCGTATCCGGCCACTTCCAGCGCGACCTCTGCCTGCGTGTCGCGCAATGCGCCGCTGTCATCGATCAGGCGCAAATACTGCGCGGTTGAAACCTGCACCGACACTTCCAGCGCCTGCGGGTCGATGATCCGGCCAAGCTGTTCATTGGCATTGACCAGCCCGCCCTCGGCAATCGCGATATCGGCCAGCACACCATCGAACCCGGCATGCACGGATGTATCGGCCAGACGACGCTCTGCCTCGGCCAGCGTGATCCGCTGCCGATCCAGCGCCGATAGCGCCTGATCGCGCCGCGCCTCTGCCTGCGCTTCGGCCTGACGGCGGCTCACGACGCTCTGCCGCGCGGTCGAGACTGCAAGCTCGGCATCCTCCAGCGCGGAATCAGTGATGACGCCGCGCTCTGCGAGCCCCATCTGCCGGGCCAGCGCGCGTTCGCGCAGCTCCAGCTGGGCGCGCGCGGCATCCACATCCTCGGCGGCCAGGTCCAGCGCGCGTTCGGCATC
>PWWF01000044.1 GCA_003561595.1 Paracoccaceae bacterium
AAGAAGCCACAGAAGCCTATACCAGCGCCATTGACCTGATTGACGAGATTGAAGAGCGGCATTGGGTTCTGCTTTATACGCGCGCCATTGCCTATGAACGGATGGGCGAGTGGGAACTGGCCGAGCCCGAATTCCGCCGCGTGCTGGAATTTGTCCCTGACGAGCCGCAGGTGTTGAACTATCTGGGCTATTCGCTGGTTGAACAGCGCCGCGATCTGGATGAGGCGCTCGAGATGATCGAACGCGCGGTCGAGGGGGACCCCGACAGCGGCTATATCACCGACTCGCTGGGTTGGGCGTTTTACCGGCTGGGCCGCTATGACGAGGCTGTGCCCGTGATGGAACGCGCGGTCGAGTTGATGCCGCGCGACCCGATCCTGAATGACCATCTGGGCGATGTCTATTGGGCTGTGGGCCGCGAGCGCGAGGCGCGGTTCCAGTGGCGCCGTGCGCTGTCCTTCGGGCCGCACCCGGATCTGGACATGGAACTTGTGCGCCGCAAGCTCGAGATCGGCAAGGATGCGGCGCTGGACGAAGATGATGCCGACGAATGACCGGGGCTGAGCACGCGCCGGCCAAGGTCAATCTGTGCCTGCATGTGACCGGGCGGCGGGGTGACGGCTATCACCTGCTGGATTCCATCGTGGTTTTTGCGGGCGTGGGCGATACGGTGTCCGCGCGCGCGGACAAGGGCCTCAGCCTTGCGATCACTGGACCGCAGGGGCCGGGGCTGGATGCGGGGGATGACAATCTCGTGCTGCGCGCGGCGCGGCTGACTGGCGCGCGCGATCTTGCCCTCACGCTGGACAAACACCTGCCACAGGCCGCCGGGATCGGCGGCGGGTCAGCCGATGCGGCCGCGACGCTGCGGCTGATCGCGCGGATCACGGGACAGGGGCTGCCGGACGCGGCAGCGGTCGCGGCACTTGGTGCGGATATCCCGGTCTGCCTGTCCGCGCGCCCCGCCCGGATGCGCGGTGTGGGTGAGGTGCTGGACCCGCTGCCCCCGCTGCCGCCCTTTGCGATGCTGCTGGTCAACCCCGGCGTGGCGGTCCCCACAGCGCCCGTATTCCAGGCGCTGGCGCGGCGCGACAATCCGCCCCTGCCGGATAGGTGTGGACCCTGGCCCGACAGGGCGGCGTTTTTCGGCTGGTTGCGGGCGCAGCGCAATGACCTGCAGGCCCCGGCCTGCGCGGTGGCCCCGGCCATCACCTCTGTCTTGCAGGCGCTGGGGGCGACGACAGGCTGCGCGCTTGCGCGGATGTCGGGTTCCGGGGCGACCTGTTTCGGGTTGTTCGCGGATATGGGAGACGCGCGCGCGGCAGAGCGCGCCCTGCGCGCCGCGCGTCCTGACTGGTGGATCGCTGCCAGCCCGGCCCTGACCGGGTCTAGTGCAGGCGCATGACCACGTAATCGGCCAGCGCATCCAGCATCTCGCGCAGCGGATGCTCGGGCAGATCGGACAGCGCGTCGCGCGCGGTGTTCGACCAGCCCAGCGCCTCTTGCCGCGTTTCTTCCATCGTGCCATGCGTGGCGATGATGGCCTGCGCCTGATCGAAATCGCCGTCCCGCTGATCGCCCGCGCGGATCACACGGTCCCAGAAGGCGCGCTCGGACGCATCGGCCTTTGCAATCGCGCGGATGACGGGCAGGGTCAGTTTGCGCTCGCGGAAATCATCGCCGATATTCTTGCCGATCCCGCTGCCCGCGCCGCCATAATCCAGCCAGTCATCGACGATCTGAAAGCTGATCCCCAATGCATCGCCATAGGTATGCAGCGCACGCACATGTGACTCGGGTGCCTGCGCCAGAACGGCGCCGGCCTCGGTCGCGGCGGAAAACAGCGCGGCGGTCTTGCCACGGATCACGCGCAGATACTGCTCTTCGGTCGTGTCGGGGTTCTGTGCCGTGCTCAGTTGCAGCACTTCGCCCTCGGCAATCGTGGCGGCCGCGTTTGACAGAATGTCGAGCACCCGCAACGAGCCGCATTCGACCATCAACTGAAAGGCGCGTGCGAACAGATAGTCGCCCACCAGCACGGATGACTTGTTGTCCCATAGCAGATTCGCCGTGGACCGGCCCCGCCGCTGGTGGCTTTCATCGACCACATCATCATGCAGCAGCGTCGCGGTATGGATAAATTCAACCGTGGCCGCGAGATGGTGGTGATATTCGCCCTGATACTGGCACAAATGCGATGCTGCGCACAGAAGCATCGGGCGGATGCGCTTGCCCCCGGCCTCGATCAGATGGGCGGTGATCTCGGGGATGCGCGGCGCGTGCTCGGACGACATGCGCGCGCGGATCAGGGCATTGACCTGCACCAGATCCGCATCCAGATAGCGGGCAAGTTGCTCATGCGGGGTGGCAGTGTCTTCGCTGCGTGTGATCTTGTTCATCGCGTGTTGCCTCGACAAACCGGGCCTATAGGAAATATGGTCGCCATATGAAGGAACTATTGCGAACCCGCGATCCGACAATCATCCCTTTTGCCACAGCAATCCTGCAGGGCGAAGGTATAGAGGTGTTTGATATCGACGTCCATATGCACACGCTCGAATCCACCTTGGGCATGATGCCGCGGCGGCTGATGGTCCGGCGCGAGGATCATTTCATGGCCGTGTCGATCATGCGCGATTGCGGCATTCCGTTGAATGACTGAGGCCCAATGACCGATGCCCTGACGCGCGATGCCTTTCTGGACGGGCGCGTTCAGGCATGGCAGCCGCGCGTGGGCTATCGTGCGGCAACTGACCCGGTATTTCTGGCCGCAGCCGTGCCTGCGCGCACGGGACAGTCGGTGCTGGAACTGGGCTGCGGTGTGGGCGTGGCCAGCCTTTGTATCAGCGCGCGCGTGCCCGGCCTGCGCCTGACGGGGGTCGAGCTGCAACCCGCCTATGCGGCACTTGCCCGCCGCAATGCCACTGAGAACGGCGCCGAACTGGATGTGATCGAGGCTGATCTGAGCGCGCTGCCGCCCGGACTGCGCGCCCGCAGTTTCGATCACGTCATCGCCAACCCGCCCTATTTCGCCGCCCATGACCCCGGCGCGCAGGACACGGGCCGCGACCGCGCCCTGCGCGAGGCGACTCCGCTTGGTACATGGGTCGATACCGCGCTGCGCCGTTGCCGGGATGGCGGGCATGTGACGCTGATCCACCTGACCGCACGGCTGCCCGACATTCTTGGCGCGCTGAATGGTCGCGCCGCGGTCACGGTGCTGCCGCTGGCCGCGCGGCGCAGGCGCGCGGCGCGGCGTGTCATCGTGCAGGCGCGCAAGGGCGGGCGGTCGCCCTTTGTGCTGTTGCCGCCGCTGGTCATTCATCAGGGCGACCAGCACATGGGCGATGGCGAGCATTTCACCGATGACGTGCGCGCCCTGATGCGGGACGCCGCCGCGCTGGATCTGGCCGCGATGGCGCGCGGATAGTGGCTTGCCCAGCGCGCGTTGGACAGGCATAGCAGACCCATGGCCCCGCAACTCGATTACACCACGATCCAGGAAATTTTTGCCCGCTTTCAGGCGGCCGACCCCGAACCCAAGGGCGAGCTGGAGCATGTGAACGCCTTTACGCTGGTGGTGGCGGTGGCACTGTCGGCGCAGGCGACCGATGTGGGCGTGAACAAGGCCACGCGCGGGCTGTTCGCTGTCGCCGATACGCCCGAAAAGATGCTGGCCCTTGGCGAAGAGGGTGTGACCCGGCACATCAAGACCATCGGGCTTTTTCGCAACAAGGCGAAGAATGTCATCAAGCTCAGCCGTATTCTGGTCGAGCAGTATGGCGGGCAGGTGCCATCGTCGCGCGCGGCGCTGCAATCGTTGCCGGGTGTGGGGCGCAAGACCGCGAATGTGGTGCTGAACATGTGGTGGCGCATGCCCGCGCAGGCGGTCGATACGCATATCTTCCGCGTCGGCAACCGCACCGGCATCTGCCCGGGCCGCGATGTCGTGGCGGTCGAGCGCGCGATAGAGGACCATATCCCCGCCGAGTATCAGCTTCATGCGCATCACTGGCTGATCCTGCATGGCCGCTATACCTGCAAGGCGCGCAAACCCCTGTGCAATGCCTGCCTGATCCGTGATCTCTGCCAATTCGAGGACAAGACCCCATGAAACGCTACCAGATTGCCGGGATCGGCAATGCGATTGTCGATGTCATTGCCACTGTGGATGACCGTTTTCTTGATCACATGGGTATCCGCAAGGGGATCATGCAACTGGTCGAGCGGGAGCGGGCAGAAGTGCTGTATGGCGCGATGGCCGACCGCGCCGAAGCCTCGGGCGGCTCGGTTGCGAACACGCTGGCTGGAGCCGGTGGGCTGGGGCTGCGCGCGGCCTTTGTTGGGCGGGTGAATGACGATGCGCTGGGCCGGTTCTATGCCGCTGATACCGGCGCCGATTTCGTCAATCCGCCTGTTGCCGGGGGCGAATTGCCGACCTCGCGTTCCATGATCTTCGTGACCCCGGATGGCGAGCGGTCGATGAACACCTATCTGGGCATTTCCGCCGAGCTGGGGCCGGACGATGTGGATGCCGATGTGATGGCCGCGTCCGAGATTGTCTTTCTCGAAGGGTATCTGTTCGACAAGGACAAGGGGAAAGAGGCGTTTCTGAAGGCCGCGCGCGCATGCCGCGCTGCGGGTGGGCGCGCGGGCATTGCGCTGTCGGACCCGTTCTGCGTGGACCGGCATCGCGATGACTTCCGTGCGCTGGTCGCGCAGGACATGGATTATGTGATCGGCAATGAACAGGAATGGGTCGCGCTGTATCAGGCCAATGATCTGGACGATGCGCTGGTTCAGGCCGCGCGGGATTGCCCGCTTGTCGTCTGCACACGCTCGGGCGATCCGGTGACGATTCTGGCACAGG
>PWWF01000114.1 GCA_003561595.1 Paracoccaceae bacterium
GGCTGTATCTGCCCTGATCGCCCTGCTGGTGCATCAGCGTGTCAAGGAACGCCCGCTGATGCCTTTGCCGTCGTTCAGCGTCTTGGACAGTGATTTCCGCGCCTTGGTCATTGAACAGCCGATGCAATGGCCATTGTGCTTGAAGCCACACACGGAAAGGGCTTTTGCTCATGGCGTGTCGTGACAGGTCCGCAATGCGCAGGCGTTTTCACTTGGTCAATATCGATTTGCCCGCGCGGGTGATCCGCAGCACATAGGTCTGCCCGGCAAGGTCGATATGCGCAACGCTGCCCCCCTGCGTCAGGTTTTGTGCCCGGTGCAGCGGAATATCGCACGCAACCGTTGCGGCGGGCGCAAGTTGTAAACGCCCCTCCTCACGCATGGTCCGAACGCCTGCGTGGAATTGGGGCTTGTGGCTGCACATCTCGCACTCTCCTGTCGCTGAAACTTGATGTGCCGGGCTGAGACGTGATCTGGCTGGGCGGTCACCGCATTCCTGACTTATTTAGTTGGTTATGTCAAGGAGGTGGTTGCAGATCTCTCAAACGCTCATGTACGAGCCCGAAATCAACCTGCAAATAATGACTTGCACGACGGCCTTCACAGTAGGCGCAGGCATTTCCGGGCGTTTTGCGCAGCCGTGCCGGGAATATGCCTGCACTCTGAACACACTGCCCGAAGTCCCGGCACTTGCGGCTGCGCGAGTGGGAAAAATGCCCGGATCGCCGCAAAAGGTTTAATCCGATCTGACATGTGCTACGTCTACTTTGTACCGACGGGTTCAGATACCGCCAGCAGGGAAATGTCATGAAATGGATCAAGCTGACCGCCGTTTGCACTGCGCTGATGGCCCTTGCACTGTCAGCCTGGGCCGTTTTCCTGCCCGCATCGCACCCGACGCTCGAACGCGCGGGACTTCTGGCCCCCATGCGTGCCCTGGGCCTGCCGATTGCGGATGCCGATGATGCCGGCGGCGGTGGCGGGCCGCCCTTTGGCGGGGGCGGCGGGGGTGTTCGTGTCGTGGCCCAAGAGGTTGCACTGATTGAGGCTGATGACCGTCTGGGCGCGATCGGCACCTCCGAGGCACTGCGTAGCGTGTCGCTGACACCCGAAGTGTCGGGGCGACTGGACCGCGTGTCGGTGTCGTCGGGTGACTGGGTCGATGCCGGCAAGGTGATCGCCGAGTTGGAAAGCGACGCGCAGCAACTGGCAATGGATCGCGCCGAGTTGCGTCTGCAGGACGCCCGGACCCGTGCCGACCGCGTGGCGCGTCTGCGCGACAGCGGCACCGCGACCGAGGTGCAGATCCAAGAGGCCGATCTGGCGCTGCATCAGGCGCAGCTTGATCTGCGCGATGCCGAGTTCGAACTGCGCCGCCGTCAGATCGTGGCGCCGATCTCAGGCTGGGTCGGGCTGGTCGGGGCGGAACCGGGCGACCAGGTCGCATCCGGGACAGAGATCGCGCGGCTGGATGACCGCTCGCTCCTGCTGGTGGAATTCAACATCCCCGAACGGTTCGTCGGTCTGATCGGGCCGGGCGACGCGCTGGAGGTCAGCCCTCTGTCGCGCCCGCTGGACAGTGTGGACGGGCGTATCCGTGCTGTGGATGCCCGTGTCGAGCAGGCCAGCCGCACGCTGCGCGTACAGGGCGAGATCGACAATGCAGCGGACCGCCTGCGCCCCGGCATGGCCTTTCTGATCACTGTCCTGCTGCCGGGTGAGAATTATCCAGCGGTCGATCCGCTCTCGATCCAGTGGGACCGGCGCGGATCTTTCGTCTGGGCCGTGGATGACGAGGATCGCGCCCGGCGTGTGTCCATCGAGATCGTTCAGCGCCGCGATGATGCCGTGTTGCTGCGCGCCGATCTGGAAGAGGGGCAGCGCGTGGTGCTGGAAGGGGTGCAGAACCTGCGCCCCGGCGCCGAGGTCAGTATTGAAGAACTGGTTTCCCCTGCCGAACCCGGTCAGGGTGATCTGATGACCCGCCGGATCGAACAGGCCACCCCGGATGACGACACCGCGCCGGATATCTGACCGCCCCAGCCCGAGGAGAGCGCCAATGACCGGCGACACCGACACGCGCCCCACTGAGGACACGGCACGCAAGACCGCCCCGCCCACGGCTGACTCGGCTGAAAACGATGCCTTTGATGCCAGCGAGGCTGCGAAATCCGGCACTGCACTCTTCGTGCGCCGCCCGATTCTGGCCTTTGTGCTCAGCGCGCTGGTGGTGATTGCCGGGCTGGCGGGGCTGTTCGCTGTCGAAGTGCGCGAATTGCCCGATGTCGACCGCCCGGTGATCACCGTCACCACGCAATTCGGCGGGGCCGGACCAGAGACCATCGACCGCGAGATCACGGGCCGGGTGGAAGGGGCCGTGGGCCGTGTGTCGGGTGTGGAGAGTATTTCATCGACATCCAGCTTCGGACGCTCGCGCGTGGTGGCGGAATTCAGCGACAGCACCGATATCGACGTGGCCGCGACCGATATGCGCGACGCGATTGGCCGCATCCGCAACGCCCTGCCCGATGGCGTGGATGAGCCGCGCATCGTCAAGGCCGATGCCGATGCCAATGCCGTCATGCGCATCAGCGTCACCTCGGCCACGCGGTCAGTGCAGGATTTGACGCGACTGGTCGAGGAACAGGTCGAGGATAGGCTGATCTCGGCGCCCGGGGTGGCTGATCTGCAGATCTTTGGCAATCGCGATGCGATTTTCCGCGTCGATATCGACATGCTGGAACTGGCCGCGCGGGGGCTGGATCTGACCGATATGCGCAGCGCGCTGCGCAATGTGTCCTTCGACGTGCCCGCAGGCACGTTGTCGAATGAACGCCAGAGCATTCAGGTCCGCACAACGGCCAATGTGCAGACCCCCGAGGCATTCGAGGCGCTGGTGCTGCGCGACGGCACGCGGCTGGGCGATGTGGCGCGTGTGACGCTCGGGCCCGCTCCGGGTGAAACGATCCTGCGCGCCAATGACCAGACCGGGATCGGCCTGGGCATCATCCGGCAAGCCCAAAGCAACACGCTCGATATCTCGCGCACGGTCACCGGGATCGTCGCCGAATTGCAGGATATCCTGCCCGAGGACGTGAACATCTTCGTCACCTCGGATGAGGCAACCTTTGTCGGCGGCGCGATTACCGAGGTTCTCAAGACCCTTGCGCTGGCGCTGATGATCGTGGTGGCGATCATCTTCCTGTTTCTGCGCGATGCGCGCGCGACCATGGTGCCCATGGTCAGCCTGCCGGTCGCGCTGATCGGGACAGTCGCCGCGATCCATCTGGTGGGGTTCTCGGTCAACATCCTGACCTTGCTGGCGCTGGTGCTGGCGACCGGCATGGTGGTGGATGACGCCATCGTGGTGCTGGAAAACATCGTGCGCCGCCGCGCGCAGGGCATGGGCGCGCGTGCGGCTGCTGTTCTGGGCACGCGGCAGGTCTTTTTCGCGGTCGTGACCACCACGGCGACGCTGGCCGCCGTGTTCGTGCCGCTGTCCTTTCTGCCCGGTCAGGCGGGCGGGCTATTTCGCGAATTCGGCTTTACGCTCGCGATGGCGGTGCTGATTTCATCCTTTGTGGCGCTGACGCTCTGCCCGGTGCTGGCCAGCAAACTGCTGCGCCCGGTCGATGCCAGCGCCCGCCCCGGCCCGGTTGCGCGCTTTGGTGACAGGGCGGCGCGGCTTTACGCCCGCACCCTGCGCGGCGCGCTGGCGATGCCCGCTGCCGTGGTGCTGGCGGCAGTGCTGTTCGCGGCCACAGGCTGGTTTGCGTCGCAATCCATCCAGCAGGAACTCACCCCGCCGGAAGATCGCGGCGTGGCGCTTCTGAGCGTGTCTGCCCCGCAGGGCGTATCCATTGAATACACCGACGCCAAGGTGCGCGAGATCGAGGCCGTGATCGCCCCCCTGCGCGAGGCGGGCGAGGTGACCAACCTGTTTTCGATCATCGGCATGGGCGGGCGGGACAACCGCGCCTTCATGGTGATGACACTGGCCGACTGGGATGAGCGAGAGCGCAGCCAGCAGGCGATTGTCGGCCAGATCAATGCCGGGCTGCGCGATATCATCGGGGTGCGCGCCTTTGCGATCCAGCCCAACTCGCTGGGCATTCGCGGGGCCGGTCAGGGGCTGCGCTTTGCGGTGCTTGGCAGTAATTATGACGATCTGGCCGATAATACGCAGGCCCTTGTGGACCGCATGAGTGAGGATTCGCGCTTTGGTCAGGTGCGGCTGGATTTCGAGACCACGCAACCGCAGCTCTCGATCGAGGTCGACCGCGAACGCGCATCCGATATCGGTGTTGATATCGACGGGCTGGGCGAGGCGCTGCAGGCCGTGCTGGACGGGCGCAATGTGGGGAGTGTGTTCATCGATGACCGCAGCTTCGATATCCAGATGCTGTCCACCCGCACCCCGGTCCGTGACCCCGGCGATCTGGAACAGAGCTTCGTGCGCAGCGGCAATGGTCAGATGGTCCCGATTTCCAGCTTTATCAGCCTGTCGGAACGCGCCATCGCCCCGCAGCTTGCGCGGGAAAGCCAGCAGCGCGCCGTTCAGGTGACTGCAAGCCTTGCGCCCGATTTTCCGCTGGGCAGCGCCGTGGCCGAAACGCAGCGGCTGGCGGCGGAAATCCTGCCTGCGGGCGAACGCATCCTGCCCTTGGCCGAGGCCGCGACACTGGATGAAACCTCGGCCGGGATATTGCTGGTTTTCGGCTTTGCCATCCTGATCGTGTTTCTGGTGCTGGCCGCGCAGTTCGAAAGCTTCATCTCGGCGCTGGTGGTCATGGCGACCGTGCCCCTGGGGCTGGCCTGTGCGGGGTTTGCGCTGTTGATCACGGGGGTCAGTCTGAATGTCTATTCCCAGATCGGGCTGGTGCTGTTGGTGGGGATCATGGCCAAGAACGGCATCCTGATCGTCGAATTTGCCAATCAGCTGCGCGATGCGGGCGCGGATGTGTATGACGCGATCCTGCAGGCCTCGACCATCCGGCTGCGCCCGGTGATGATGACCATGACCTCGACCGTGCTGGGCGGTGTGCCCCTGATCCTGTCGCAAGGCCCGGGCGCCGAGGCGCGCGAGGCCCTGGGCTGGGTTGTGGTCGGCGGGCTTGGGCTGGCGACACTGGCGACGCTCTATCTGACGCCGGTGGCCTATCTGCTGCTTGCGCGCTTCAGCGCGCCGCGTGCCTCGGGCCAACAGCGGCTGGAGCAGGAATTATCAACCGCTGCAACCCGCAGCACCGCATGATTGCGGTCATGAGTTGTCCGTGGCTGCACGGGCGGCTGCACAGCGGTCGCAAGCCTGCCTGGACTCTGACGGCTACAGGGCGCGCAACCACCTTGACCACCGGCAGGTTAAGCCCATCCTGTTCCAGGACGCGACGCAGCGTCTATCGACCGGCGACCAGATCAGGCAGGAACAGCACCAGCGACGGGACCGCGACGATCAGCGCGACCACCAGCAGATCGGCCAGGATAAAGGGCAGCACCCCGCGGAACACATCCGTCACCATCACATAGCGGCTGGCCACGTTCTTGATGACAAAGACATTCATTCCCACAGGTGGCGTTATCATCCCGACCTCTAGCAGTTTGACCACCAGCACGCCGAACCACACCAGGCTCAGCCCCTCGGCATTGATGAGCGGCAGGAAAATCGGCAGCGTGACCAGCATCGCGCCAAAGGGTTCCATGAAGGTGCCCAGCACCAGATAGATGCAGATGATGATGAGCAGCACCATCATCATGCTCAGCCCGGTATCGGTGACAAAGGACGCGATCAGGTTCGACACGCCCGAGACACCCAGAAACCGCGTGAACATGGTGGCCCCGATCCCGATGATCAGCAGCGAACTGGTGGTCAGCACGGTTTCGGTCAGCGACCGTCGGATCGCAACGCGCGTCAGCCGTCCCATCGCCGCGGCGATCACCACAGTCCCGAAGGCCCCCACGGCCCCGGCCTGCGTGGCCGTGAACAGGCCAGAGAACAGCCCGCCAAAGACCAGCAGGATCAACACCAGAATCGGCGCGACCTGCCGCATGGCACTGCGCAGATCGGGCGCATCGCGCGCGCCTGCGCGCGGAATGATATCGGGGCGCAGCCAGGCGATTGTCAGCACCACAAGGCAATAGGACAGCGCCGTGATGATCCCGATGCTGATTCCGCCCAGAAACACCCGCACGATGGATGTCTCGGCGATCACGCCATAGATGATCATCAGGATCGAGGGCGGGATCAGCGCGCCAATCGTGCCCCCTGCCGCGATACAGCCTGCCGCGACGGATGGCTTGTAGCCGGCCTTGACCATCTCCGGGATGGCGATGCGGCCCATCGCCGCCGAATTGGCCAGCGACGACCCCGACACGGCGGCAAAGCCCGAACAGGCAAAGATGGACGAGATCGCCAGCCCCCCCGGCAATCGCGCCAGCAACGCCTTGGCCGCGTTGAACAGCCCGCCCGTCAGCCCCGTGTGATAGGCGACAAACCCCATCAGCAGGAACATGGGCACCGCGCTCATCGTCCAGCGGGCGGCAAAGGAATAGGGGGTGTTCGACAGGATGCCCATGGCCGGGTTCCAGCCCAGCATGGCCCAGATCCCGCCAAAGGACACGATGATCAGCGCCAGCGCCACCGGCAGGCGCAGGGCCAGCAGACCCATCAGGATGGCAACGCCCCAAAGGCCGAATTCGACATTCATTCCGCGTCATCCTCGGTCCGGGCGGTCAGTTCCGCGCGCGCAGAGGGCACCAGCAGGATCACGGCCAGCAGCGCGCAGGCCAGTGTCGCCAGCGCAAACCCTGCGGGCACAATGAAATAAGAGTGCCACACCGGCATCTGGAACCGGACGAGTTCGACGAATGTGCCCGAGCGCATCTCGCGCAGGGCCTTGAACCATGTGGCGCAGGTCAGGATGCCATAGACCCCGACCCCGACCAGCGCGATCAGCACGTCAGAGCCCCGGCGCAGCGATACCGGCAGCACATAATCCAGCAATTCGACCGAGATCATCTGGTTGCGCAAGGTCAGCCAGCCCAGTGGCAGAAAGGCGACCGCGACCATGTAGTAGCGCGCCACGATTTCCGGTGTCGTGTTCATGGAAATGCGGAACAGGTTCAGCAGCGCCACATCCAGCGTGACATGGACCATCATCAGCACCACGGCCGCGCCGCCGAAAAGCGCCAGCGCGCGGCATAGCCAGACAGTGAATGCGATCATCATGCGCATGCGTGCATCCCGCAAACCTCTGGCCCCGCCGGGGCCAGAGGTCTGTTCAAAGGTTGAGGATCACAGCCCGTAAGAAGCCAGATCGACATTCGACCAGATCTCTTCCATGGCGCGCTCGGACATCGCCTCGAGATCATCGCCGAGTTCCTCGACGATTTCGGTCCATTTCTCGACCAGCGCGGCGAAATCGGCGGCCAGTTCATCAGCGCTTGTGCGCGAGTCGGAATCCGATTGCGCAAAGGCGTTCGATGCTTCGAGCAGGCCCTCATCCGGGGTGATGACCTCGATCCCGGCTTCGGCAACAGCCTCGCGCGCGGCGTCGGGCAGCTGAAAGCCCCAGCGATCCGTCAGGGTCGGGTTCGCGCGATTGGCGGCGCGCAGCACAGTGGCACGATCATCTTCGCTCATCCCCGCCCAGGTGGACTGGTTGAAGGTGAAGTTCGATGTCACGTGATAGGTGCCCAGCGGGATCTCGGTCACGTAATCCGCCACATCGACCAGCCGGAAGGACAGCATGTCCACCAGCGAGGTCATGGTGCCATCGATCGTACCCTGGTTGAGCGCCTCGAACTGTTCACCCACGGCAATGCTCACCGGGGTTGCGCCGAAATTCTCGGCCCAGCGCGAGAACGGCGCGCCGCCCGAGCGCAGGCGCAGGCCCTGCAGATCCTCGGCGCTGCGCACTGGCGTCGTGGTGATCAGCACATAGGGGTCGGATGCGCCCGCGCCCAGAAACACCATGCCCTGTTCGGCAAATTCTTCCTGGCAGGGTTCGCAATTGACAACGAATCGGTCATCGCCAGCGCCATCGCATGCGACAGACGCCCGATCAGCGCCATATCACCGGCGACATTCGTCCGCTCGAAATTCGCAGGGAAGAACAGCGGCAGCAGGTTGCCCACATTGATCAATTCGGAACTCAGCGCATCGGGCACCTGCGTCAGCGAGACGACTTCGGACCCCACCAGCGACAGGTTGATGCTGCCTTCGCTCTCTTCCTCAAGGAAGGTGGCGAATTGCTCATACATATAGGTGGACGGGTGCGCGGGCGATGCCCCGCCTGCCCCGCGCAGATCCAATGCGCTTGCCGCGGTTGCGGTGCACAATGCCGCTGCGGCACCAAGCATGAATGTGTAGGTCAGTTTCATGGTCATTTTCCTCCCAGTTTCGTGACCGTGACAGATGGTATCGGGCGCTGCCTAGGGCGCGTCCGGTTCGGGCACGTCGAGCCCGCAGAACTTGCGCAGCAACCGATTGAGTTCGAGCTGCTCCGCCGGATCGAGGGCGCCGCGTTCATGTTCGGCAGCGCCGCCGAATAGCGAAAATGCCTGTTCGAGCGCCTGTTCGCCCGCAGGCAGGATGGACAGCCGCACCGTGCGGCGGTCGCCATCGGGTATTTCACGCGCAATCAGGGCGCGATCCTCGAAGGTGCGGATAACGCGGGTCATCGCGGCAGGCTTGATATACAGCGCCTGCGCCAGATGGCCCTGCCGCACGCCGGGGGTTTGCGCGATCATCCGCAGGATCGTGTATTCCGGCGCGCTGAGCGACACGGACTGACCGCTTTCTTCCAGCTTCTCGGACACTTGCAGCCAGCACATGCGCAACAGAAAGCCTGTATTGTGCCGCAGCGCGCCATAGCGCAGCCCGTCATCCTGCGTGGCCATCGGGTCGGCGCTGCGCGAGGCCTGCAGCATCGAGTCCCCGGCATCCTGTGCCATGATCAGCCTCCCCTCTCACTCCTCTCCAGAACGCTAAAACAGAAACTGTTTCAAATCAAACAATTTCTTTTTGTACGATCTAGACTCGCTCAGATGTGACTGTCAGCACGCTGTCGCCGGGGCCCGGCGCGTAGAGTTCCGCGATCCGTTCCGCATTATTGGCCCGCATGGCGCGCTGGTTCAGGCTGCCCTTCTCGGTCACCTCGCCCCGGTCGAAACTGGGGGCCTGTTCCAGCACCAGCGCGCGCATCACGCGACTGGCAGAGCCTGTGGCCGCGCTGGCCGCCTTTGACAACGCTGACGCAAGCGCCACGCGACGTTCATCAGGCGCCATCGCCTTGGCCTGCTGCGACAGCAGCAGCAGCGCGCCTAGCTGGGCTTCATTCTCGCCCACGATGACGGCATCACGGATCAGCCCGCCCATCGCATCGACCAGCCCGGCGCGAACGGACCCGACGGCCACCCATGTGCCGGTGGACAGCTTGAAATTCTCGGCCACGCGACCGTCGAAATAGAACCCGCGCGTCAGGTCATCTGGGTCCGCTGGGCGCAGCGCGTCGCCCAGGCAGTAGAACCCTTCGTCATCGAACACCTCGGCGGTCTTTTCAGGGTCGCCCAGATAGCCCGGCATGATGGTCGGGCCTTTCAGCCGCGCCTCCATCTTGTCGCCTGTGGGCACAAGCTTCAGTGTCAGCCCGCGCGCGGGCACGCCGATATTGCCTGCCTTGCGCTGCATCTCGGTGCAGGCCAGCGCGAAGGGCGCGGTTTCGGTGGCCCCCAGCCCGGTGGCCAGCAGCACCTCGCGCCCCGTGACCGCGCGCCCGATACCCGACAGCCGGTCCCATGTATGCTGCGCCATGCCCGCGCCTGCGTAAAACAGCATCCCCAGCCGCGCGAAAAATGTCTCTGCCAGCGCGCGATCCTGTTCCAGCGCATCCACCAGCATGTCGTAGCCCACGGGCACGTTGAAATACCAGTTGCACGAAATCTCGCGCAGATTGCGCAAGGTCTCGTCGAACTTGCCGGGCACGGGGCGGCCATCATCGATATAGTAGCTGCCGCCATGATACAGCACGAGCATGAAGACCTTGTTGCCCGCCGCCGTGTGATTCCACGGCGCCCAGTCCAGAAGCACCGGGGGTTCATCGCGCAGAAAGCGGTAACAATCGCTCATCATCGCGCCCATGGCACAAAGCATGCCATTGGTATTGATCACGGCCTTGGGGCTGCCTGTGGAGCCTGAGGTAAAGAGGTATTTCATCACCCCCTCAGGCCGCAGGGCGGCGCGCGCGGCATCGGCGCCCTCTGGTGCGGTCTGCAACAGGGCTGCAAAATCATCCGCCCCGGCGCCCGTGCTGATCACGATCTGATCGGGTGCGGCAATGGCATCGAGCGCGGGCGCGAAAGCTGCGCGATCATCGGCAAACACGGCACCGGGGCGCAACAGCGCCGCAATATCGCGCAGCTTGCGATGATCCCTGGACACCAGCGAATAGGCGGGCGAGACTGCAGCAAAGGGAATGCCCACATAGGTGCAGCCCATGGCCAGCAGCGCATGCTCCAGGCTGTTTTCCGACAGGATCAGCAAGGGCCGATCCGGCCCCAGCCCGCGCGCCAGCAGCGCGGCCCCCAGACGGCGGGCAGACTCGCGTGCCTCGGCATAGCTGATGCGGCGCCAGTCGCCGCCATTCTCGCGCCGGGCGATCCATGTCGCATCGGGGGTGCGGTCGGCCC
Organism: Paracoccaceae bacterium; assembly: GCA_003561595.1. Lineage (GTDB taxonomy): Bacteria > Pseudomonadota > Alphaproteobacteria > Rhodobacterales > Rhodobacteraceae > Roseinatronobacter. Next base: position 10,687 of record PWWF01000114.1, read on the forward strand.
AGTGGTCCAGATAGTCGGCGACCACGGGCAGATGCCCGGGCAGCGGGTCGCGCTGGCGCATCAGGATGCAGCCATCGTCGCGCTGCGTGATTTCGAAACGCGGCTGCCAGAAACGGGGGTCGGAGCTCTGTGTCATATACTTACCTCGGGGCCATGCGGATTGCGCCGTCAAGGCGGATCACTTCGCCATTCAGCATCGGGTTGGTGACGATCTGCAGCGCCAGCGACGCAAATTCTGCCGGATCACCCAACCGGGGCGGAAAGGGCACCTGCCGGCCCAGACTGTCCTGCGCCTCTGGCGGCAGGGAGTGCAGCAGCGGGGTCAGAAACAGCCCCGGCGCGATGGTGCAGACGCGGATGCCCTTGTCAGCCAGATCGCGGGCCATGGGCAGGGTCATGCTGACAATCCCGCCCTTGGACGCGGCATAGGCCACCTGCCCCACCTGCCCGTCATAAGCCGCGACCGACGCCGTGTTGACGATCACACCGCGCGCATTGTCCGGGCCGATCGGGTCCTGGGCCGCCATGATCGCGGCGGCCTGCGACGCGCAGTTGAACGTGCCGCCCAGATTGACATGCAGCGCCTGCAGAAACAGCGCCGGGTCATGCGCCGCCCCGCGCGACACGGTCTTGGCCGCTGGCCCGATGCCCGCGCAATTGACCAGAACCCGCAGCGCGCCGCCCGCTGTTGCGCCAGCAAAGCCATCGGCCACGCTGGCCGGGTCGGCCACATCGACCTGATGGAAATGGCCGCCCAGCTCTGCCGCCATGGCCTGCCCGGCATCGGCGTTGCGATCAAGGATCGCGACCTGCAGGCCAGCCTGCGCCAATGCCCGCGCCGTTGCAGCGCCCAGCCCCGATGCCCCGCCCGTGACGACAGCGACCCCGCCCGTGAAATCCGTCATGCTTCCTCCTCTCGATGCGCGGCGCGGAACTTGCGCAGCAGCGTCAGGAACTGCGCCTGTTCGGCCGGGCTGAGCACGGCCAGCAACGCGCGTTCATGCGCATGCACCCTCTCCATCGTTTGTTGATGCAGCGCGCAGCCCTCGGGCGTGGCGACCAGCGCCTGCGACCGACGGTCGCCGGGCACGGCGCAGCGGCTTGCCAGCCCCCGCGCTTCCAGATCATCGATGATCGACACCAGCCCCGACCGCTCGATCCCCAGCCTGCGGGCCACTTCGCTCTGGGTCATGCCGGGGGTTTCGACAATCAGTGTCAGCACAGAGAAGGCGCGCGGCGACAGCACCGTTTGCTCGACCTGTCTGCGGAAATCATCGCGCACGATCATATAGGCGCGCTTGAGGTTATAGCCCAGCAAACCCTCGATCCCCGATTCGTCAACGACCTGAGCCGAAACTGCTTGCGCCATGGCCGACCTCCCCATTCGACATGCGTTACAATGCGAAAAGATTATCAGTAAAACTGTGTCTCCACAATACTGTTTACTAACGTAACAAACTCTGTATAGTGCAGCCCAGCCAAGAGGGGGAGGCAGGCATGGATGGAACTGGCGAATTGCTGGTCAGGTATCACCTGGATGGGGAGGTTGCCGTTATCGGGCTGAACCGCCCGACAAAGCGCAACGCCATTTCCGACCGCGTGGTCGAGGCCCTGCGCGACGCCGCGCTGCGCGCCCAACGCGAGGCCCGCGCCGCCGTGATATATGGTGAGGGCGATCACTTCTGCTCCGGGCTCGATCTGGCCGAACATCGCGAAAAGCCGCTGTTTGACGCCATTCAGGGCTCGCGCCGCTGGCATGCCATTTTCTCTGAATTCGAACGCGGCGAGATCCCGATCTTCTCGGCGCTGCACGGGGCGGTTGTGGGCGGTGGGTTCGAACTTGCCGCCGCGACCCATGTACGCGTGGCCGATGAGAGCGCCTTTTTCGGGCTGCCCGAAGGGCAGCGCGGCATTTTCGTGGGCGGCGGCGGGTCGGTCCGGGTGGCGCGGCTGATCGGGGCGGCGCGCATGGGCGACATGATGCTGACCGGGCGCACAGTCTCGCCCCAGCAGATGGAGCAATGGGGCGGTGTGTCCTATGTCGTGCCCAAGGGGCAGGCATTGCCGCGCGCGATGGAACTGGCACGCGCGGCCGCGACCAATGCGCCGCTGTCGAATTACGCGATCCTGAACGCCCTGCCCCGCATTGCCGAAATGTCGGTCGAAGACGGGCTGTTCACCGAATCCATCGTCTCTGCCCTCACCTCTGAAACACCCGATGCCAAGGCCCGGCTGCGCGACTTTCTGGAAAAGCGCACCGCCCGGCTGAAAGCGCCGGATGCCGAATGAGCGGAGCACAGGAATGAGCATCAATCTCGACGACATCGTCGCCATCGACTTTCACACCCATGCCGAAGAGCCGTGCAATTGCCATCGCGATGACGGCTATATCGAGTTTCAGAAGGGCATGGCCGCCTATTTCCGCAACCCCGCCGGGGCGGATGGCATGTTGCCCACGGTCGAGCAGACCGCCGAATACTACCGCGAACGCAAGATCGCGGCAGTGATCTTTGGCGTCGATGCCGAGCGCGAAACCGGGTTCTACCGCCACACGAATGAGGAAATCGCGCGTATCTGCGATGAGAATAACGATATCCTGATCCCCTTCGCCTCTATCGACCCGGCCAAGGGCAAGCGCGGCGCGCGCGAGGCGCGGCGTCTGGTGCGCGAATTCGGGGTCAAGGGGTTCAAGTTCCACCCCACGATGCAGGGGTTTTATCCCAATGACCGCATGGCCTATCCGCTCTATGAGGCGATTGCCGAAGAAGATGCGATCATGCTGTTTCACACAGGCCAGACCGGGGTCGGGTCGGGCATGCGCGGCGGTATGGGGATGCGGCTGAAATATTCGCATCCGATGAATATTGACGATGTGGCCGTGGATTTCCCCGATACCCGCATCGTGATGGCGCATCCGTCCTTTCCCTGGACCGAAGAGGGGCTGGCCGTCGCGCAGCACAAGCCGAATGTGCATATCGACATGTCGGGCTGGTCGCCCAAGTATTTCCCAAAAATCTTCACGCATTACGCCAACACGATCCTGAAGAAGAAGATGCTGTTCGGCTCGGACTGGCCCGCGATCACGCCGGATCGCTGGCTGAAGGATTTTGCCGATCTGGACATTCGCGACGAGGTGCGGCCCATGATCCTCAAGGACAATGCCGCGCGGGTGCTGAGGCTGAGTTGAGCCATGGCTGCGCTGCAAGACAGCATCTGGAGCCTGGAATTCGCCGGTGCGGCGCGCATCCCCGGATGGGACGGCACCCTTGCACGCGAGGTTCAGCAGCATTTCGCGGCCTTTGCCGAAGGGCGCATCGCCCCGCTGGACGGGCCGGGCGATCTGCAGGGCTGCCGCTTCGACAAGGGCCGTGTGGTCCTGCCTGACGGGTTCGCCGACGCCTATCGCGAATTGGCCGAAGCGGGCTGGCAGGGGCTTAGCGCGCCCGAGGAATTCGGCGGGCAGGCGCAGGGACCGGCAGTTCAGGCGCTGGTGTCCGAGGTCTTCTCCGGGGCCTGTCATGCGCTGCAGATGGTCACGGGGCTGGCCCCCGGCGCGATCCGGCTGCTGCGCATGGTCGCCAACCCCGCGCAGCAGGCGCGGTTCATTCCAGAGCTTGCCTCTGGCGCGTGGCTGGCCACGATGTGCCTGACCGAGCCCGAGGCCGGGTCGGACCTGTCGCGCATCCGCACCCGCGCGAGCGAGGGGCCGGATGGCTGGCAGATCGATGGTGAGAAGATCTTCATTTCCGGCGGCGATCAGGATGCGAGCGAGAATATCCTGCATCTGGTGCTGGCGCGCACCGGGCCCGAACGCACGCGCGGGCTGAGCCTGTTCGCCTGCCCCGCGATCCTGCCGGACGGGCAGCGCAACGGCGTCAGCGTGGCGCGGATCGAACACAAGATGGGGCTGCACGCCTCGCCCACCTGCCATATGGTGTTCGACGCCTGCCAGGCCGAACTGATCGGGGAGCCGGGCCAAGGGCTGGCCGCGATGTTCCTTTTGATGAATCACGCGCGGCTGGATGTGGGCTTGCAGGGCGTAGCCCATGCCGCGCGGGCGCATGGTATAGCGCAGGCCCATGCGGTCGAGCGTGTGCAGGGCCGCGACGCGGATGGCCGCCCTGCCCGACTGGCCGATCACCCGGATGTGGCGCGAATGCTGGCCGAGATGGACAGCCGGACACTGGCGGCCCGCGCGCTGATCCACACGGCCCTTGTCGCGCTGGAAACCGGGCAGGACGCGCTGGCCGAGTTCCTGACCCCGATGGCCAAGGTTACCGGGTCCGATACCGGCACCGCCGTGGCCGACACGGCGATACAGGTGCTGGGCGGATATGGGTATCTGCACGAATACCGGCTGGAGCAGACCTATCGCGACGCGCGCATCTGCGCGATCTATGAAGGCGCCAATGGCATTCACGCCCTGACCCTTGCCACGCGCGGGCTGTCCCATGCGGGCGGCGCACAGGCAGCGGCCTTTGCGCGCCATATCGAGAGTGTTGCGCAAGACCAGCCTGATGATCTGCTGCAAACTGCACTGCGCAACTGGCAGGCGCTGGCAGAACAGGTGCGCGCGGCACCCACCGGGATGGCCCATGCCTTCATGCAGGCCAGTATCGCGCTGATGGATCTGGCCTTCTGGCAGCGCGTGGCCCGTGAATGCGCGGATGATGCGCGCCTGCAGGCCCTGGTGCCGATGGCGCGCCATCGCGCGGTGCAAAACTTGCAAGCCAGCCTGCAGCCCATGCCGCAGGCGCGCGAACCCGAGTTGTGCTGACGCAGACCGCCAGCACATGACCAGATGACAGAAGAGGGGGACAGCACAGGCACCAATCACGACCATGCGGTTCCGACCGCAGAGCAACCATAGCGATTTTGGGAGAAATACCTATAACGAAGAGACGTCTTCTGGCCGCAACGGCCATCGCCTCGACCCTTGCTGCAACCAGCATTCAGGCGCAAGAGGTCGAGCTTGCCCTGTCCACCTGGCTGGGCGCGACGCACCCGATGCAGGTCACCGGGATCGAGCCCTGGGTGGAGTCGATCCACGAAGCCTCGGAAGGGCGCATCAATATCAGCATCTTCCCGGCCCAGCAGCTTGGCTCTGCCGCTGACCATTTCGACATGGCGCGCGACGGGGTTGTGGATATCAGCTTTGTCAATCCGGGCTATCAGGCCGGGCGCTTCCCGGTGCTGTCGCTGGGCGAGCAGCCCTTCGTCTTTACCGATGCGCGGGTCGGATCGCGGGCGCTGCATCAGTGGTACATGGATTATGCCGAAGCCGAGATGGCCGATGTGCATGTCTGCCTGGTGCATCTGCACGATGTCCCGTCCCTGCATGGCACCGAACAGATCCTTGTCCCCGAGGATCTGAGCGGCAAGAACGTGCGCCCGCCGAATGCGACCATCGGGCGATTCGTCAGCATGCTTGGCGGGGCCTCGGTCCAGTTGCCGGCCAGCGACATGCGCGATTCCATCGCGCGCGGTGTGGCTGACATCACGGCCTCGCCCTGGAGTTCGCTGTTCACCTGGAGCGCGAATGAGGTTGTGACGGACCATCTGGACATCCCGCTTTATGCGACCGTGTTCACATTCGCGGTCAATCGTGGCGCATGGGACAGCCTGTCGGATGAAAACCGCGCCGTGATGGAAGAGCATTGCACCCCGGAATGGTCCGAGCGTATCGCCACCCCCTGGATCGACCTGGAGGCCGATGGCCGCCAGCGCCTGATCGATGATGGCGGGCACACGATGCACACCCCCAATGAAGAGCAGGAGCAGATGTGGCGCGATGCCGCCGCACCGCTGATGGAGGAATGGCGCGAGGCCGTGAACGCAGCCGGGATCGATGCCGATGCCGCCTATGCGTCCTTTGTCGAAACGCTTGAAAGCCTGAGCAACGCTGCGGACTGATCCGCGCGTTGAACCCAAATGTCCGGGCCGGTTCTGGCCCGGACCATTCTGCTGCCATTCAGGGAACAGGCCGCATGGACCGCATCATCCGGAAATTCTGCAACGGGGTCGAAAGGGTCGCCGGCGTTCTGATTGCCTGCGTGACGCTGCTGATCGTGGCATCGGCCATCGGGCGCTATGTCTTCGCCAGCCCGGTGCCCGATGCCTTTGACATTTCGCGCCTGCTGCTGGGGGCCTGCATCATGTGGGGTTTTGCGGTGGTGGGCTATCGCGGCGGGCATATCTCGGTCGATCTGTTCACTCTTGGCCTGCCGGATGGCGCCCGCCGCTGGATCGAGGTCTTTGCCTGGACGGTGCTTTTGTTCTTCGTGATCCTGCTGGCCTGGAAGATGCAGGCGCGCGTCGGCAATGCCATGCGCGGGAATGAGGCCACCTTTGAACGGGCGCATCATCATGCAAAGCCTGGTCGAGGCGCTGCGCGTGTCGGTCACGATCTATACCATCCTGATCGGGGCCATCCTGTTCGGCTATTTCCTGACCATCACCCAATCGCCCCA
>PWWF01000063.1 GCA_003561595.1 Paracoccaceae bacterium
GCGGGCCGCTGCACGCGGCGCCCGCCCACCCGACCCGTCGCACCGCCCGGCGGGGCCGGTCGGCACTCGCGCCGCGTGCAGCGGCCCTTCCGCAAGCGAGGGCATCACCGCTCGGGTGGGATCGCATAGGTCAGTGAGGCGCGTGCCACGGGCGCGTCGCTTCCGTCGGAAAAGATCAGCCCGTCGCCCACAGCCAGCCTGCGCCCCAGTTTCAGCAGCCGTGTCTGGCAGATCAGGTCAACTCCGGCAGCGGGCTTGCGCATGAAATCGATCGCGCAACTTGTCGTCACACTCAGCGCACGCGGTCCGATCATCGACAGGATCGAGAGGTAAACGGCCACATCCGCCAGCCCGAACATCGCCGGGCCGGAAACAGTGCCCCCCGGACGCAGATGCCGGGGGTGGTGTTTCAGCCGCAAGCTCAGGCGCATCGGTTCAACCGCGTCGATGGTAAACATATCCGCAACCTCGGCAAAATCACGGGCGAGGAAATCGGTCAGCGCCGCCTTGTCCATCTTCATGTCGGGTACTCCTGCATCTGCATGTGGCGGCGCCACAGTCCGGCCCGGCGGGCCGGTTGGCAAGGTGCGGTGCAGGTGACGTTGCGGCAGGCTTATCCGCCCGGCGTGCCGCGCCGCGCGCTGAGTGCGGCCAGAACCGAACGACGAGAGACCTGACCGACCGGGCGCCCGCCTTCGGTCACGCCCAGACAGTCATGCTGATTGTCCAGCCCGGCCATGACCTCTCGGATAGGGGTATCGACATCAACCGCGCGCGTGGGCATCGGGCCAGCACCTGCGATCAGCGCATCGCGTGCGCGCAGCACGCGCAGCGGGTTCATGTCGGCCACGAAATCGGCGACATACTGATTGGCAGGGCGACCAAAAATCTCTGCCGGGGTGCCGCACTGGATCATGCGGCCCCCTTCGAGGATGGCAATGCGGTTGCCGATCTTGAAGGCCTCATCCAGGTCATGGCTGACGAAAATGATCGTGCGTTGCAGGCGTGTCTGCAATTCCAGGAGTTCATCCTGCAACCGAGTGCGGATCAGCGGGTCGAGGGCCGAGAAAGGCTCATCCATCAGCAGGATCGGCGCGTCGGTTGCAAAGGCGCGCGCCAGCCCCACGCGCTGCTGCATGCCCCCTGACAGCGCGCTGACCGGCTGATCGGCCCATTGCGTCAGGCCGACAAGCTCCAGTTGCGCCTCGACCCGCTCAGTGCGTTCGCGACGCCCAAGGCCCGACAGCTCCAGCCCCAGCCCGACATTCTGCCGCACTGAACGCCAGGGCAGCAGCCCGAATTGCTGAAACACCATCGCCACATTGCGCCGCCGCAGTGCGCGCAGCTTCGTGGCCGAGGCCTTGGGCACACTGACCAGCCCCTCGCCGTCATGGACCAGCACATCGCCCTGCACCACCGGGTTCAGCCCGTTGATGGCGCGCAGCAACGTGGATTTGCCCGAGCCTGACAGCCCCATCAGCACCACAATCTCACCCGGCGCCACATCGAGCGAGCAGCCATGCACCCCCAGAACCTGCCCCGTGCGCGCCTTGATCTCATCCCGGCTTTGTCCGGTTTCCATCAGCGGGATCGCCTTGTAGGGGTTGGGACCGAAGACGATCGAGACATCTTGCAGGCGCACGGCGGGTGTGGTCATCGCGCCACCTCTACCCGCAGCATCCGGTCAAGCATGATGGCCACGGCCACGATCACGGCCCCCGCCTCGAACCCGAGGCTCGCGTTCACTGTGTTAAGCGCGCGCACCACCGGCACCCCCAGCCCCGGCGCCCCCACCAGCCCCGCGATCACGACCATCGACAGCGACAGCATGATGGTCTGGTTCAGCCCCGCCATGATCTGCGGAAAGGCATAGGGCAGCTCGACCTTGAAGATGCGCTGCCGCGTGGTGGCGCCAAAGGCGATGGCGGCCTCTGTCAGCGCAGTGGGGGTGGAGCGGATGCCCAATTCGGTCAGACGGATGGCCGCAGGCATGGCAAAGATGACCGTCGCCACCAGCCCCGGCACCATGCCCAGCCCGAACAGCACCAGCACCGGGATCAGATAGACGAAAGTCGGCAAGGTCTGCATAAGGTCCAGCACCGGCGTCAGCCAGCGATAGAACCGCGGATGATGGGCCGAGTAGATCCCCAGCGGCACGCCTACGCCCATGCAGACCACGCACGATCCCAGAACCAGCGTCAGGGTCTGCATGGTCAGCACCCAATATCCCTGATTGAGCGCAAAAAGCGCGCAGGCCGTGACGATCAGCACAGGCGCAATGCGGCGCTGCAGAACCCATGTGATCGCGGCAAAGACCGCGATGATCACGAACGGATGCGGGGTTTGCAGCGCCCCGGCCAGCAGCCCGGTCGCGCTGCGCAATCCGGCCTCCAGCCCGTCAAAGGCCGTGACAAACGTGTCCTGCAGCCATTGGAACGCATTGGCAACCTCGCGCCCGACCGGGATCTTGGCATCGGTTATGGGGCGTGTCAGGGGATCGGACATACGCGCTTTCCCGCATCAGGCAGGGCAGGTTGCGCCCGCCCTGCCCGGCTCATCAGTTCTCGAGCGCGGCTGTGACCGCACCGATGCCTTCATCGCCGTCCAGTGTCATGACGCCCACAAGCCAGGGCGCGATTGCGTCCTGATTGTCCGACAGCCAGGCACGCGCGGCGGCGTCAGGTTCCATCCCGTCGTCAAGGATCTTGGCCATGATCTCGTTTTCCATCTCGAGCGTGAATTCCAGATTTTCAAGGAAAGCGCCCAGATTCGGGCACTCGTCCACCAGCCCGGCGCGGGTGTTGGTATAGACCTCTGCGCCGCCCAGATCGGGGCCAAACCAGTCATCGCCGCCTTCCAGATAGGTCAGCTCGAAATTGGCATTCATCGGATGCGGCTCCCCCCCGAGGAAGACGACAGGCTCATCCCGCCGGTCGGCGCGCGCCACCTGCGCCAGCATCCCCTGTTCCGAGCTTTCGACAAGCTCGAACCCGGACAGGCCAAAGGCATCATCCTCGATCATGTCAAGGATCAGGCGGTTGCCATCATTGCCGGGCTCGATCCCGTAGATACGGCTCTCGAGCGCCTCGGCTTGTGCCGCGATGTCAGCGAAATCGGCAATCCCCAGTTCCGCACCGGCGGCATTGGTCGCGAGCGTATATTTCGCGCCTTCAAGGTTGCGGCGGACCGTATCGACCGTGCCAGCCTCGCGATAGGGGGCGATATCGGCTTCCATCGTGGGCATCCAGTTGCCAAGGAAGATATCGACATCACCATTGGCCATCGAGGTATAGGTGACCGGCACCGACAGCACCAGCGTATCGGTCTGATAGCCCAACGCCTCAAGGATGGTGGTTGCGACAGCCGTGGTCGCGGTGATGTCGGTCCAGCCCACATCGGAAAATGTGACCGAGGGGCAATCGGCAAGGGTGGGGGTCGCCGCGAGTGTCGCAGCAGCGATGAGGGGCAGGCGCATGGTTTTCTCTCCCATTGTGTTTTCTTGGTCTTGTCGGGTTGGCGGGCATCTGTGTGGCTGCACTGCCCGCGTGCATGAATTCGAATGACGCAGAGCCTAACAGGCAATCCGCGCTGTTCAAGATGCAGATTGGCCGTTGGCCCTGCAGGCCGCTGCCTGTTTTTGCGGCAACAGACGTTAACCTTTGTTAACGAAAAGTTAACAAAACGCTTGATCTTGCCTGCGCCTTGCCCTCATTTCCGGCGCATGTCGCGGATTTGTTCACTCTTCGTTGCACTTGTTCTGGCGCTCCCCCTCTGGGCCGCGCAGCCAGAGATCACAGGCATGCCGCGCATAATCGATGCCGACACGCTCGAGATCGCGGGCCAGCGCATCCGGCTGGGCGGGATCGATGCGCCCGAGATGTCAGAAACCTGCCATAGGGCCGATGGGCGCGGCTGGGCCTGCGGGCTCTGGGCAACCGATGCGGCGCGCGCCTTGCTGGAGGACCAGCGCCTGCGCTGCATCGATCTGGGCGAACGGACCTATCAGCGCGTCGTGGGGCGCTGCTATCTGGACGGGCAGGATGTGGCGGAGGTGCTGATCGAGGCTGGTGCGGCCCGCAACTGCCCGCGATATGCGCGCGAACAGGGCCAGTCAGAGGCCTATCAGGCCGCCGAGGCGCGGGCGATTGCAGCGCGCGCAGGCATCTTCGGCGGGCCGCTCAACCCGCTGGCCGGGTTCTGCCAGCCCCGCGATGCACAGCAGGTCAGCGCCGTTCCCGGCTGCAACATCAAGGGCAATCTGTCCCGAAACGGGCAGATCTATCACATGCCGGGCCAGCGCGATTATGCGCGGGTCAACATGGACAAGCCCGGCGTGCGCTGGTTCTGCTCGGAAGCGCAGGCGCAGGACGCAGGCTGGCGGCGGGCGCTGCGCTAAAGGAGAATTCGGCCGTGACGAGGCCGGGGCCGGACCACGCGCAGCACCGACAGGATTCCCACCCCACCAGCAAGCACAGGCACAGAAAAACCCCCGCAGGCAAAGCCCTCGGGGGTTGGTCGTGGGGCAGCTACCTGCCCTTTTCGGCTCTGTCAGATCAGAGCAAGCCTTCGCGCTGCGCCTTCTTGCGCGCAAGTTTGCGCGCGCGGCGGATGGCTTCGGCTTTCTCGCGCGCCTTCTTTTCAGAGGGCTTCTCGAAATGCTGCTTGAGCTTCATCTCGCGAAACACACCCTCACGCTGGAGTTTCTTCTTCAGCGCACGAAGGGCCTGATCGACATTGTTGTCGCGAACCGATACCTGCATGTGGTTGTCACCACCTTTCCAAGTTAGAGTTGCATGATCTTGCAGGAAGGCACCGCATAGCAAAGCCGCGCGCCCCTGTCCAGCCTGAACCAA
>PWWF01000276.1 GCA_003561595.1 Paracoccaceae bacterium
GTGCTGCGCCCCTGCATCCTGTGGAACGACACGCGCGCCCATGCACAGGCCGCGCGGCTGGATGCCGACCCGCAATTCCGCGCCGTCAGCGGCAATATCGTCTTTCCGGGTTTCACGGCCCCGAAACTCGTCTGGATGGCCGAGGAAGAGCCTGATCTCTTTGCGCAGGTGGCCAAAGTCTTGCTGCCCAAGGATTATCTGCGCCTGTGGCTGACCGGCAGCCATGTGGCCGAGATGTCGGATGCCGCCGGGACAAGCTGGCTGGATGTGGGCGCGCGCGACTGGTCCGATGCACTGCTGGCCGCCACGGGGCTGGAGCGCGCCCATATGCCCGCGCTGGTCGAGGGCGCTGCGCCCTCGGGCGGGTTGCGCGCCGCGCTGGCGCAGGAATTCGGGCTGACGGCGGGCATTCCGGTCGCGGGCGGTGCGGGCGACAATGCCGCGACCGCCATCGGGCTGGGTGTCGCACGGGGCGGACAGGGGTTTGTCAGCCTCGGCACCTCGGGCGTGCTGTTTGCCGCGACCGACCGCTATGCGCCTGCGCCTGAAACGGCAGTGCATACCTTCTGCCATGCGCTGCCCGGGCAATGGCACCAGATGGGGGTCATTCTGGCCGCGACCGACGCTCTGAACTGGTTTGCCGGGATTGCCGGGGTCAGCCCGGCCGCGCTGACCGCCGATCTGGACGCGCTGCAGGCGCCGGGGCGCACGCTGTTCCTGCCCTATCTGGGGGGCGAGCGCACGCCGCTGAATGACGCGGCGATCCGCGGGGCCTTTGTCGGGCTGGACCATGCGACCGACCGCGCCGCCGCCACGCGCGCGGTACTGGAAGGGGTCGTGTTCGCGATCCGCGACTGCCAGCAGGCGCTGGAAGCGACGGGCACAAGGCTGGACACGCTGATCGCGGCCGGGGGTGGCGCGCGGTCGGAGTATTGGCTGTCTGCGCTGGCCACAGCGCTCGATCTGCCGATCCTCGTGCCCGAGGCCGGGGATTTCGGCGCCGCCCTGGGCGCAGCGCGCTTGGGCCAGATGGCCGTGACGGGGGCGTCCGCGCAGATCATGCCCCCACCCCCTATCGCCCGCGAGATCGCGCCCCAGGCCGATCTGCGCGACGCCTTTTCCGATGCGCATAACCGCTACCGCGCCGCGCAAACAGCCATCAAGGAGCTGACATGACCGACTTTTTCGCAGGCATTCCGCAGATCACCTATCAGGGGCCGGATGCGACCGAGGATTTCGCCTTTCGTCATTACAACCCCGATGAGGTCGTGATGGGCCGCCGGATGGAGGACCATCTGCGCTTTGCGATCTGCTACTGGCACAGCTTTGCCTGGCCCGGCGGCGACCCGTTCGGCGGCCAGACCTTTCTGCGCCCCTGGTTCGGCGACACGATGGCGGATGCCAAGCTGAAAGCCGATGTCGCGTTCGAGATGTTCCGCATCCTGGGCGCACCCTATTTCTGCTTTCACGATGTCGATGTGCGCCCCGAGGGCGCGAGCTTTGCCGAAAGCACCCGCAATCTGGAAGAGATCACCGATATCTTTGCCGGGAAGATGCAGGCGGGCGGGCCGAAACTGCTCTGGGGGACGGCCAATCTGTTCAGCAATCGCCGCTTCATGGCGGGGGCTGCGACCAATCCCGACCCCGATGTCTTTGCCTATTCCGCCGCGACCGTGAAAACCTGCATGGATGCGACGCATAAGCTGGGCGGCGAGAATTACGTCCTGTGGGGCGGGCGCGAAGGGTATGAGACATTGCTGAACACTGATCTGGGGCGCGAGCTGGACCAGATGGGGCGGTTTCTGTCGATGGTGGTCGATTACAAGCACAAGATCGGGTTCAAGGGCACGATCCTGATCGAGCCCAAGCCGCAGGAACCCACGAAACACCAGTATGATTACGATGTGGCGACGGTGTTCGGCTTTCTGCAACGCTTCGGACTGGAGAAAGAGGTCAAGCTGAATATCGAACAGGGCCATGCGATCCTTGCGGGACACAGTTTCGAGCATGAGCTGGCGCTGGCGGCGAGCCTTGGGGTGCTGGGCTCGATCGACATGAACCGCAATGATTATCAATGCGGATGGGATACCGATCATTTCCCCAATAATGTGCCAGAGATCGCGCTGGCCTATTACGAAGTGCTGCGCGCGGGCGGGTTCGACACGGGCGGGACGAATTTCGACGCCAAGCTGCGGCGCCAGTCACTGGATGCCGAGGATCTGATCCTGGCGCATGCAGGCGCGATGGATGTCTGCGCGCGCGGGCTGAAAGCGGCGGCGGCGATGCTCGAGGACGGGCGGCTGGAAGCGGCGCGGCAGGCGCGCTACGCAGGCTGGGAGAAGCCCGAGGCCAAGGCGATGTTGCAGAGCGATCTGGACAGTATCACCGAAGATGTGCTGGAACGCGGGCTGGACCCGCAGCCATGCTCGGCCAAGCAGGAACGGCTGGAGAATCTGGTCAACCGGTTCGTGTAGTCAGGAAACAAGGCAGGCGGGGTTGAGGTGGGTTGCCACCCACCCTACGATACCAGACGCGGGGCGCGTGCGCGTAGGGTGGGTGGCAACCCACCCCGGCCTCGCTTGCCCGGCGCGACGCCACGTATGGAAGGCCCCGCATGAACGATCTCGATACTGTCCTGTCCCATATCGACGCAAGGCGTGACGCGCATCTTGCGCGGCTGATGGACTATCTGCGCCACCCCAGCATCAGCGCCCATGACATCGGCATTCGCGAGGTCGCCGACATGCTCGTTGGCATGCTGGGTCAACTCGGGATGCAGGCAGAGGCCATCGCGACCAGCGGTCATCCGATGGTGCTGGCCCGCCGCTGCCCCCATCCCGACCGCCCCACGGTCCTGTTCTATGGCCATTACGATGTGCAACCACCCGAGCCGCTGGACGCCTGGGACAGCCCCCCGTTCGAGCCAACCATCCGCAACGGGCGCATCTATGCGCGCGGCGCGGGCGACAACAAGGGCCAGCATTTCGCACAGATCCTCGCGGTTGAGGCCTGGCTGGCGGCGCAGGGCGAACTGCCCTGCAACCTCATCATCCTGCTGGAGGGCGAGGAGGAAATCGGCAGCCCGCATATCGCCGAATTCGTGCGCAACCATGCTGCCCGGCTGGCGGCTGATCTGGTCATCACCGCCGATGGCCCCCTGCACCCCAGCGGCAAACCAATCGTGCTGTTCGGCGTGCGCGGCATGGTGGGCTTTGATCTGGTCGCACAGACCGGGCGCAGCGATGCCCATTCGGGCAATCATGGCGGGACCATGCCCAATGCGCTCTGGACGCTGGTGCATCTCTTGGGCTCGATGAAATCCGCTGATGGCACGATCACGATTGACGGGCTGCTGAACCCGATCCTGCCCCCCGGCGCGGCAGAACTGGCCGCGGCCCGTGCCCTGCCGGTCGATGTGCCGGGCTATCTGGCCGAGATGGAGCTGGCGCAACTGGATGCGCCCGAGGATCGCGCGTTCCATGACCGGCTGATGTTTCATCCCACACTGACCATCAACGGGTTGCACGGGGGCTATGACGGGCCGGGATCCAAGACTGTACTGCCCTGCCGGGCGGTCGCCAAATGCGACATCCGCCTTGTGCCGGGCATGACGCCCGATCAGGCGCTGGATTGCGTGCGCGCCCATGTCGCCCGCCACGCCCCCGGGGTCGAGGTGATCGCACGCGGCGGCATGCTGCCCTCGCGCACGCCCATCGCCTCGCCCTATACCGCGCCGATTGTCGATGCCATCCGCGCCGCCCGCGATCAGGACCCGTATCTGACCCCCTGCGCCGGGGGCAGCCTGCCCAATTACGTCTTTACCGACATTCTCGGGCTGCCCGCCTTTTCGGTTCCTTACGCCAATGCGGATGAGGCCAATCACGCCCCGAACGAGAATCTGGAGGTGGAGCTGTTTCACGCGGGCATCCGCACCGGGGCCGCGCTGCTTGACCGTTTGCGGGCATTCCCCAAGGCTGATTGACGATCTGACCGCGCAGCGCGCCCGTCACAGGCGCGACCAGACCTGCATGACATCATCCCCGACAGGCTGAAGCTGTCGCAGCCTGAACTGTGGCGCATCCGCCAGCGCCGTCAGCCCCAGTGCGCCGATCCCGGCACGCCCCTCGGCCCCGATCAGCTTGCCCGCGCTGAACACCACCAATTCATCGACCAGATCCGCGCGCAACAGGGCTGCGGCAAGCGCCCCGCCCCCTTCGCAGAACACCCGCGTCAGCCCGCGCTGCGCCAGTGCCTGGATGGCGGCCAACGGGTCCAGCCCGCTCTCGTCCTGCGCGCAGGCGATCAGTTCGGCGCCGCGCGCCTGCCAATCGGCCTGCGCCTGCGCAGGCGCGTCCGTCCCGTGCAGCAGCCAGACTGGCGCCTCTGCCGCGCTTTGCGCAAGACGGCTGTCGGCGGGCAGATCGAGCCTTTGGCTGGCTACGACCCGCACCGGCAGATGCCCGACGCCCAGCCCGCGCACGCGCAGGTCCGGGTTGTCCGCGCGCGCCGTGCCGCCGCCCACCAGCACGGCATCATGGCTGGCGCGCAGCGCATGCACGGCGCGCCGTGCCGCAGGCCCCGTGATCCATCGGCTTTCACCACTGGCCGTCGCGATCCGCCCATCCAGTGTCAGTGCCAGTTTCAGTGTGACAAAGGGCCGCCCCTCGGTCAGGCGCAGCAGAAACCCCGCCTGTGCGCGGCGCGCAGCGTCACGCTCGACCCCTTCGACCACCTCGACCCCGGCTGCGCGCAGCCGGGCATGGCCCCGCCCGGCCACGCGCGTATCCGGGTCGGTCAGCGCCGTGACGACTCGCACCACGCCCGCAGCCACAA
>PWWF01000391.1 GCA_003561595.1 Paracoccaceae bacterium
CCCGCATGGTGACTGGGGCGCCGGCGCCGTTACCTTGCTGGAAATCCCGACAGAGGATGAATTTGCCGACAATATCGTGGCGTTCTGGCGCCCCGAGGCGCCGCTGGATGTGGGCGGGCATGAATTCGGCTATGATCTGGAATGGCACCCGCCCGGACCGGGCGCGCTGCCAGCACGCGATGACCGGTTGATCCCGGTGCGCAGCGCCTCGGGGATAGAGCCGAACCTGAAGGAAGGGCGCCTGTTCGTGCTGGATTTCAGCGCGGCTTATGGGACCGAGCTGCCCACCGACGGGATCGAGGCCGATTTCGGCCCGGCGCCGGGGGTCGAGATTTCGGGAATCGCGCTCTATCCGCTGCACGGCCGGCCCGGCACGCTGCGCGTCAGTTTCATCCTGACACCTGAGGACGATCACGACAGTGCGGAGTTGCGCCTTGCCTTGCGTGATGCGGCGGGGATACCTGTAGCGCCGATCTGGCTGTATCGCTGGACGCGGGCGGCAGGCGGGGGCGTGTAGCCCGCTCAGCCTTGCGGTGCAGCCCTGTCCCGCATGGCCCGCAGCATCCGGATATCGCGCCCAAAGGATAGCGCCAGCCCGCCCAGCGCGACAGTAATCAGCGGCAGGGCGGCATGTGTGGCGATCTGTGGCACCAACAGCGCGATCAGCGTCCCGATCTGCACCACACAGGCCAGCTTGCGCGAGATACTGTCGGGCACGGGCCGGTTGATCCAGGGCCAGACCCACCCCACAAGTCCGAACGCATAGCGCGGCAGCCCCAGCAGCAGCACCGCCATGGGTGCGTGCCCCATCAGCCAGACCGCCAGCGCGAGGGTCAGGGCGAACAGGCTGTCCACCTCCATGTCGAACTGCCCGCCAAAGCGCGACACCAGCCCTTGGCGCCGCGCCAACCATCCATCGACCCCGTCCATCGACAGGACAAGCGCGGCGATTGCCAGCACACTCCATGGGCCGGCTGTTCCGACCAGAGCGGCCACAAGGGCTGCGACCAGCATTAGCCGCAGCAGTGTGACGACATTCGCCGCCCCCAGCACCTGATGCGGGTAGTGCGCGTTCATGCCCATCACTGCCAACGCGGCCCCGGCCCCATACACCGCCAGTGCGCCCCCCAGCGCGGCAGGGTCCGGGCCCACCAGAAAACTGGCCACGGCAAGGACCAGCAACAACCCCGCTGCGGCCAGCGCCGCAAGCTGCCGGGCAGCCGCATTGAAACGCCCCCGATGGGGCGCGTCGCGATGTGTTTCGGACGACGCAAGATAAGCCATGTATCTGAACTAGTGCCATATTCAGGCTGTCAAGGAGCGCGGAATGCCTGTTGCACCAGCGGTATCAGAGACAAGGAGGGTGGAGCGGGCAGCGGGAATCGAACCCGCACCAAGAGCTTGGAAGGCTCGTGTGATACCATTTCACCATGCCCGCGCTTCTGCGCACAGGGCTAGCCCAAGCCCCGCCAGTGGTCAAGAGGCCAGCTGCCTGCGGCCGGGCAGGAAGATGGTCAGCAGCCCCAGCACTGGCAGGAACGCGCAGGCCTGAAACACCCAGATGATCCCGCGTGCATCGGCCAGCACCCCCAGCACCGCCGCCGCGATCCCGCCCATGCCAAAGGCAAAGCCGAAGAAGATACCCGCCACCAGCCCCACACGCCCCGGCAGCAGCGCCTGCGCATAGACCACGATCGCCGGAAAGGCCGAGGCGAGGATCAGACCGATCACGACCGACAACACCCCCGTCATCGCAAGCCCCACATGCGGCAAGAGCAGCGTGAAGGGCAGCACGCCGACAATGGAACCCCAGATCACCACCAGCGGGCCGAAGCGGTCCCCGATCAGCCCGCCCAGCATCACGCCCGCCGCCGTGGCGGCCAGAAACAGAAACAGCATCTGCTGCGCGGGCACGATGCCGATCTCGAACCGCTCGATCAGGAAAAACGTGTAGTAGCTGGTCAGGCTGGCCGTGTAAGCGTTCTTGGAAAAGGTCAGAACGGCCAGCACGACGATTGCCCAGGTGACATGGCGCCGGCCCAGCCCGTGCCCCGCAACCTGCCCCCGGCCATTCGCCTGCGCGCGGGCCAACGCTCCATACCAGGCGCCCACGCGGTTCAGGATCACCATGCCCACCATCGCCAGAACCGCAAAGGCCGCGACACTGGGCCGCCCCAGCGGCACCACGATGAACGCGGCCAGCAGCGGCCCCAGCGCCGAGCCGAAATTGCCCCCCACCTGAAACAGCGACTGCGCGGTGCCGAACTTGCCGCCCGAGGCAAGGCGCGCGACGCGGCTGGCTTCGGGGTGGAACACGGCAGAGCCGATGCCGATCAGCATCGCCCCCGCCAGCAGCCCCGCGTAATTGGGCGCCGTAGCCAGCAGCACCAACCCCAGCAGCGTGGAGCCCATGCCCACAGGCAGCGATTGCGGCATGGGCTTGCGGTCCGTGATCAGCCCGACCAGGGGCTGCAACAGCGATGCCGTGACCTGAAAGGCAAAGGTCATCAGCCCGATCTGCCAGAAGCTCAGATCAAACTCGAGCGCGAGCAGCGGATAGAGCGCGGCCAGCAGGCTTTGCATGATGTCGTTGATCATGTGGCACAGGCTGATCGCGACCAGTACCAGCCATGTGGTCTTGGCAGCAGGGGTGGTGGCGGTCAGGCTCATCGCGCAGCAGGTCCTTCACATGTTCACGATGCGTCTGTAACGCAGCGTCAGCCTGCGGGCAAGATCACAGCAGCGGCGAGGCCAGCGCGACCGTGTTGTTGCGCAACCGGCGCAGGGTGGACCAGCGGGCCAGCGCTTCGGGGGGCAGCGGGTCGGACCGTTCGATATAGCTTTGCTGGCGGGCATCCAGCTCTGCCGTGACCTCGGCGCATTGGAACAGCAGCGAATTCTCATAATTCAGGTCAAAGCTGCGGTGGTCCAGATTGGCCGTGCCGATCATCCCGAACAGCCCGTCAATGGTCACGATCTTGGAATGGATCAGACCGGGCCGGAACAGGAATATCCGCACCCCCGTGCGCAGCAGATCGGGATAGAGGCTCTCGCTCGCCGCGCCCACGATCAGGCTGTCATTCCTGCGCGGCAGGATCAGATCGACCAGCACCCCGCGCTGCGCGGCCGCGCAGAGCGCCTTGTGCAGCGCGTGATCGGGCACGTAATAGGGCGTTGTCACGCAAATCCGCTCGGTCGCGGCATACAGCATCGCGCGCAGGGCATCCGACGGGGTGGTATAGATGTCATCGGGCCCCGAGGCGATCACCTGCGAGATGACATTCTGCGGCATGGACTCCGGTCCCGGTTCGGACAAGAGATGGCTGAGATCCTCGGAATGATGGGTCATCCAGTCATGCAGGAACACTGCCTGCTGCTGGCGCACGGCAGGCCCTTCCAGCCGCACCAGGATATCCACCCATGGCGCGTATTTCGCCTTGATGGCAAAGGCCTCATCCGCGCAGTTGCGGCTGCCGACCCAGCTGATGCGGTTGTCCACGACCACGATCTTGCGGTGATTGCGCAGGTCGATGCGCCGGAACAGAAGCGCCGTGACCGGGTTTCCGACCGGGGCGGCGCGCTCCAGCGCGACCCCGGCCCCGGCCATCTGCCGCCACAAAGAGGAGCGGATCATCCAGCGCGCCCCGTGATCATCCACCAGCACACGGCAAGCCACCCCGCGCCGCGCGGCGCGGCACAGCGCCTCTGCCATGCGGGTGCCGGTCGTGTCGGGCAGCCAGATATAGAAAAGTACATGGACAGTGCTCTGGGCGGTGTCGATGGCCTCCAGCATGTCATCCATCATCGCATCGCCCTCGGGCAGCAGGGTCAGGGCATTGCCGTCGCGTGCCTTGAAACCGCTGGTGGCGGTGCCCGCGGCAAAGGCCGCGCGCGCCGGTCCCGCGACCTGCAGCGCGGGCGTGGTGGCCTGACCCTGCGCCGCGATCAACTGGCTGCGCACCTCGCGCATCTGTTCGCGCAGCGCCCGTTCCAGCCGGATCTCGCCGAACAGGAAATACGCCCCGATCCCGATGCCGGGCAGCACAGAGATCACTGTCACCCATGCCAGCCGCGCAGGCGGGGTCAGCCCGCTGCGCAGCAGCGCGCGGATGATGAAGGTCACCTGCAAGGAGACGACCACAACCAGCGTCACGCCTGCCATTTCCCTACCCCTGAGAACGGATCGGCCCACACTGTCACGCGCGCAGGCCAAAGTCACCCCGCGACTGACACCGCGCGCCGCGCGCGGCACCGGGCCGCTTGAACCTGGATGCCTTAAGCTATTTAAGGGCGTGGCAATCCTGCTGGTAGGGGACCCTGATGCAACTCAGCCCGCTTGTCTTTGATCGCTATGTCGCGCCCGCCCGGCTGCGGCCACAGATCTGGCGTCTGGTGCTGGGGCTGGGCGTTCTGCTGGCGATCTATCTGGGCTGGATCGCAGGGATGTTCGCGCTGGTGGGCGTGATCGCGCGCAGCCCGATGGTCGAGGGTGATATGGGCCCTGTCGGCACCGGCAGCACGCCCGCCGGGCTGATCCTGCTGCTGCTGACCTTTGTCGGCATGGCGCTGGGCACCTTCGCGGCGGTGCGGCTGGTTCACAAACGCTCGATTGCCAGCCTGTTCGGCCCGCGGAAGATCGTGATCCGTGATTTCGGTGTTGCGAGCGGGATTTTCGCGCTTGTCGCCCTGCCCGGTCTGATCTGGTCATTCACGGCGCTCGAACTCAGCCCCGGGGTCGGGCTGTCGGTCTGGCTGCTGTTCCTGCCGCTGGCCGTGGCCGGGTTGCTGATCCAGACCGGAGCGGAAGAGCTGGTCTTTCGCGG
>PWWF01000376.1 GCA_003561595.1 Paracoccaceae bacterium
CCGACGGCCGGCGTGATCGATAGCCAGAGTGTGAAGACCTCTGAATACACGTCGCTTTCCGGCTATGATGCCGGCAAGCGGATCAAGGGGCGGAAGCGTCATATCATCACCGACACCTGCGGTAACCTGCTCGCATGCACGCTCCACAGCGCCGGCATTCAGGATCGCGATGGCGCGCCAGGGGTCTTTGCCAAGCTGCGCCGCGAGGCCCCGAACCTGCGCCACATGTTCGCCGACGGCGGTTATGCCGGGCCGAAACTGCGCGATGCCCTTGTCAGCCTCGGGCGCTGGACGCTGCAGATCGTAAAGCGCTCCGACACCGCCAGGGGCTTCGAGGTGCTCCCCCGCAGATGGGTCGTCGAGCGCACATTCGCATGGCTTGGCCGCTGCCGCCGTCTGGCAAGGGATTGGGAAAGAACCGTCGAGAGCGCCGAAGCATGGCTGCTCGTCGCCCACATCAGACGCCTCACCCGCCTCATCGCAAGAGCCTGAAATCATTCAGACCATTTTGAATCGGACTCTCAGGCGCGCGCCGTCAGCCCGGCATCTCCCAGTTGTTCGGCATCTGGCAGGTCGCACAAGCTTTCCAGCCCGAAGGTCACAAGGAACGCGTCTGTGGTGACGAAACTATAGGGGGCACCGCGACGGGGCGCGCGCGGCCCGGTCCCGATCAGCCCGCGCGCCTGCAGCCGCCCGATCAGGTCCCGGCTGATCTCTCGCCCGAAAATGTCCCTCAGCCCGTCGCGCGTGATTGGCTGGTGATAGGCGATGGCCGCCAAAATTGCGACATCGAACTCGTTCAGGTCCAGCAACTGGTCGCTCACATCCGCTGCAGCGCGGATCGCTGGCGCGTAAACGGTCCGCGTCCGGAACATCCACCCCCCTCCGACTTGCGCAATCTCGAAGGCCCGCCCTTCCAGATCGGCGGCCAGATCCTCGACCAGCAGATCAACCGAAGTCCCCTGCCCCACGATGCGCGCCAGATCCTTGCGCGGTACAGGTGAGGCAGAGGCAAACAGCACCGCCTCGATCCGACGCATCCATTCGCGCCAGCGCAGATCCGGCGGCAGGTCACGCAACTCGCGGTCAAGCTGGGGGCGGAGCGGTCCTTCAGCATCTCTACACTCCATAAAGCCGGAATGTGGCGCGCCCGGTCAATTCGCGCACGGCGCCAAGATCGACCAGCCTGTCGCATAACCGCCGCGCCGCGCGGTCCGACAGGGGCAGCGCAGCAGGGGTCAGCGCGTCACGCGCAAGGAACATCTCGACAGCTTTCCCGGCCCCCTTGGCCCGCAGCTTTGGCGCGACGGCCCGCAGATGGGGTAGGTTGAAAGTACGTGTAAAAAGTTCACTACGGCACATCGAAGGGTAGCGGTTTGGGCATGAGCGGCGCCGGCTGATCGTCCATGTTGAGTTCATATTTTCCGAACCGACGAATATGCCTGCGAGTGTAGGGGCTGAGAGCGGCGGCAAGCTCCGGCGTTACAGGAAGGTTGTCTCGGTCCATGGATCCCAACGTCTCGGTCAGGTCGGCGACATTGGAGAGCATGATGGCGTTGGCAACCAAGCTGGCATATTTGACCTGCTTTTCTTGTTCGACCGGATCGCCACTCTTGATTACGGGGCTTCCGAAAGTGATCCAATCGAGGAAATCATTGAAGGATTCGATCTTTGTGGTCTCCGCGCGGATCGTGCGCCGGATCTCGGGATTGGCGACGTAGCGTAGCAGAAACAATGTGCGCTCGACGCGGCCGAGTTCGCGGAAGGCCTGATATAAACGGCTTTTGCGGTTGTAGGATCCAAGTTTGCGCAGCAACATGGAGGGCAGGACAAACCCGGCCTGGATGGAGAGGACCACCTGCATCATATCCTGCCAATGCATTGCGATAAGACGCCAGTCGATTTCGCGGGTGAAAAGCCTGTCGATGTGCTGGTAGCGCGCCGATTTGTCAGGTCGATAGAAAGTAGCGTCACCCCAATTACGCATCCTCGGCATCAGCATGATGCCCAGAAGACGGGACAGGCCAAACACAGGTTCACTTTGACCTTGGGTGTCGGCATGGAGGGTATCGGGCTGGATCGTGGAACGGTTTTTCATGAGGCCGTCGAGGATATGGACAGCTTCCCATACACCGCAGGGAATGAAGGTGGTAAACAGCGCGATATAGTTGTCCGCGACATGGTGATAGGCGATGCCGCCATAGGCGCCGTAACGGATATGCTGAGCTCCCAGCAGATTGTTTTCGCGCAACGGGATATGGGTTCCGTCGGCAATCGCGGCGCGACCGGCACCCCACAGTTTCGGCAAGGCGAAGCGATTGTAAGCGTTGATCAGGTCCGTCATCGCAGCTTCCAGCTTGGGCGTGCTGATGTGTTGGGCGTTGAGCCGACGCAACGTATTGGCGCTGGCGATTGCGGGAGCATGGCGGGCGGCTTGTACCGGGCCGAGATTGCAGCCGTATCCGAATGTGGTGAATACATAGCGCTGGTCGGCTCTTGCCAGCTTTGGATCGGCTCCGGACGGGGGGCCGAAGTGGCGTGTGAAGTTAGTCCAGGAGGTTCCGTCCCTGAGAATATCGAGCAGGTGGCGCTCGCGCATGCGGGCTTGCACTTCCATCTCGAACGCCGACAGCCCCTTGGGCGCGGAATTGGCCTCGAGTTTCTTCAGATGAGGCAGGCCGTCAGCGTCAATGGTCAGCTCGGCGTTGGAAGGAAAGCCGACGTCTACCGCCGCCGCGGTCGCTGCCAGTTCGTGCCGCAACTGCGTGACAAGCTGCTCTCCGGATTTGGGAAGATCGAGGGCTTCACAATAATGTGCCAGCCGCGCTTCGCAATCCGGCCAGGGCAGGAGCTGCGTTCGGTAATCATCGAAGGTATCGGCGCCAATGACGAAGAGATCACCGGCCTGCAAGGCAGCAGCCAGATGAATGAAAACACAAACCTCGAGTGCGCGACGGTCCATCACGACACCATCTCTGCGGCGCTTTGTCACGAAGTTTTGCCAGCGCTGCGAGGCAAAGCTCAAGTTAAGCTGTCCGTCCAATTCATTACGGCGTGCAGAGCGATGTTCGATGACAACCGACAACGCTTCGAGCAGGCTGCGATCCTGGTTCGCCGAATGGATATCCATCAGTTCGAGCAAGCGAAACAGAAGACTGCGGGTTTTGGCGTGGATTGGCCACAGCAACGGCAGATCATTGTTGTTGTGCCAGGCGCTGACCGTTTCGCATTGTTCCGACAGCGTCTCGATGCCACCCTGCTTGGCCAGCAGAGCGCGAATGCGTTTCCCAACATCGGTGTCGTTCTCGCTGTCTTTCGCGGTTTCCAGCACCTTCCCCAAAACGCCCACCAGTTTCTCTTCGATACCTCGGTGCTGTTCTTGGAGCGATTTGAGTTTTTCCTTTGCGGCGACCTGTGTCTTGCGCACGCGGCGCAACAACATTTCGATCAGTTCGTCACGACATTGCGCACGGACCTGTCGCAGAAGGCTCAGGACCAGAGTATAGCACCGACCTGGCTGGGTTATGGCCCGCAGTTCGCTTACCTCCAGGGCGCGGGCTTCAGAGGCAAATTGCCGGAGCTTGGTGTGGCTGATGCCATCCAGAAGTGGATCAGGGTCAATCAGGCTCGCCAGCCATTCGAGGCGTTCTGTCCACAGCCTGATCGTTTCTGGGCGCGCGGTGCCCGGCGCTTGCTTCAACCGGTTAAATGGTGTTGTCGTCGACCCTTCCGGAACTGCCAAAAGTTCATCAAGAACCATGGCGGTATCCGATGTCACCCGCGCGGTGACCTGCATGTACATGCGTGTATGGACCTGAGTCCGCAGATGATTGACCAGTCGGTCCAGCGTGCTGAAGGCGGGCAAATCGATCGAGGCTTTACCAAGGGTTTCGATGGCTCGATTGATCAAGTCCGCCGGATCGCTCATCATTTCAGCTGCTGCAAGCACGGTTGCCGAAATCATTTGCTCTGCCGTCTCAGAAAATGGCAACACACCGAGATGGCTGCGCACCGCAGTTCGATAGCGGTGGAGCATCGTCTTTTGACGAGCTTCATCGAGCAGCGGCGTTACGCTCGCCAGATACAGTTGCGCCGCCAGATGTGTGACCGTGCCTATATGAATGGCGCAGAGCGCCGGAAAATATCCCAAGTCCTGCCGACATTTCAACAGAACCGCCAGTGTCAGACGACCGGCGTCACTGGACGCCTTGCCATGAACAAAGAACAGATCGGCGTCATTCAGGTGGTAGCGAGCTTCCAATTCCTCGACCGTCAGAGGGGAGCCTGGACGCGGATAGGCTGTGCGGTCAATTGCGGTCATGAGGTGTCCGGAAAAGGGTTCGCCAGAGGCCTGGCAAAACATGCGTAAGTTGAAGGCGTTAGGGGATAGCGTTTCGATGTCCAGAAAGGAATACATTAATGGACGGCGTGAGCTACAAAATCGCACAGCTCTCTATCTGCGCGTCTCCACGCCTGACCAAAAACCAGATCTGCAATATGATGGCTTGCACGGCTATGCTGATCGCGCCGGACTGCAAATCGTCGGAGATTACTGCGACATCGCTGTTTCAGGTCGCCGCGAAGGGCGCCCCCGGCTCAACGCTCTGATGACGAGCGCTCGTAATCGTGAGATCGATTGCGTCTTGGTCTGGAAATTCGATCGCTTCGCACGCTCTACCCGTCACCTTTTGACCGCGCTCGAGGAATTCGATCACCTCGGCGTGCGCTTCATCAGCGTTCAGGATCAGATTGACACCGCAAGCCCGATGGGCCGCGCCATGTTCACCATCATCGGCGCGATGGCTGAA
>PWWF01000377.1 GCA_003561595.1 Paracoccaceae bacterium
CCTGCGCGGCCCCGCCCGCAAGCGCGGCATGGGTGCTGAACTGCCCCGCGGCTGCGCCTGCAACCGACATGCCCGGTGGCAGATCACCCCCCGGCACGAAGGCGGCAATGCCCTCGTCCCAGACAGGCCGCCCGCGTTGGTGGCAGGTGAGCGCGACATTGGGGTTCCAGCCGGCCGCGACGCCGAGCGCGCCTAGGGTGAGTTTGCGAATGCCGCCCCCTGCGGTTTTGACCGTGATCGCGCGCAGTCCCAGCCGCCCGGAGGTGTCGATCACCTGCCCCCCGGCGATCACCTCGACCCCGTCCAGCGCCGGAGCCTCCGCGCGGGTGTCGATCAGCGCCGCGACCTTGACCCCCCGCGCCAGCAGGTCAGTCGCGGTGCGATGGCCATCATCGTTATTGGTGAACACCGCCACAGTATCCGCAGGGCTGACCGCCCAGCGATTGGCATAGGCGCGCATCGCGCTGGCGGTCAGGATGCCGGGGCGGTCGTTATTGGCGAAGGCGATGGGCCGCTCGATGGCGCCCGCGCACAGGATCGCGCGGCGGGAATAGATGCGCCAGAGGATCTGGCGCGGCTTGCCCTCGGGCGGGGTGGGCAGGTGATCGGCGACACGCTCGAGTGCGCCATAGATGCCGTGATCGAAGGCCCCGATGACGGTCGTGCGCGGCATCAGGCGCACATTGGGCAAGGCGCCCAGTTCCGCGACCGTCTGCGCGGCCCAGTCGGCCCCGGCCATGTCACCGACCGGGAAACGCTCGGCATTCAGCCGCCCGCCCATGCGGAAATCCTCATCCGCAAGGATCACCCGCGCGCCCGCCCGCCCTGCACTCAGTGCCGCCATCAACCCCGCAGGCCCCGCGCCAATGATCAACAGGTCGCAATGCAGGAAGCCCTTGTCATAGCTATCGGGGTCAGGCTTGGTGGTGATCGACCCCAGCCCGGCGGCGCGGCGGATGATCGGCTCATAGAGCTTTTCCCAGAGGCTCGCGGGCCACATGAAGGTCTTGTAGTAGAACCCCGCCGTCAGAAAGGGCGAGAGCGCGTCATTGACGGCCAGCGCGTCGAATTTCAGCGATGGCCAGGCATTCTGCGGCTCGGCGCGCAGCCCGTCGAACAGCTCGGTCGTGGTGGCGCGGGTATTGGGTTCCTGCCGCGCGCCGCTGCGCAGCTCGACCAGGGCGTTGGGCTCTTCGCTGCCCGCGCTCAGCACCCCGCGCGGGCGGTGATACTTGAAGGAGCGCCCCATCAGCCGCACGCCATTGGCCATCAGCGCCGAGGCGAGCGTGTCACCGGGATGGCCCTTGTAATAGCGCCCATCGAAACGGAACGAGAGCTTGCGGTCGCGGTCGATCTGACCGCCGGAGGGAAGTCTCATCGGCTGCGCCCCTCTCTGCGGGCCACGTCGCTGGCCAGTTCGACCTGCGTGATCTCATGCGTCACGGTATCGCGGGTGACAACCAGCCAAGACCGATCCCCCTGTTCGTGGAACCACAATTCGCGGTGCAGCCCGGCGGGGTTTTCGCGCGGGTAGGCGTAATCGACAAAGGCCGCTTCCGCGCCCTCTGCCATGCCATCGGGGCGGTGCAGCAGTGACGCATCGCCCAGATAGGTGAATTCCTGCGCGTCGCAGGGGCCGAGAAGGGGATGGTTGATGATCATGGCTGCCCCCGCAGGCGTTGCGCCGGAACGGGGCGGCGTATTTGAGTATTTTTGGCAAGATGAAGCATGAGGACCTTCAATGCAGATTGGGCTGCGCGCCCACGCCTTTTTCATCGATCATGAGGCCGCGCGCGAAACGATCCAGCCGGTAGGCCGTGACGGTCGGGTGGGGCTGGTCCGTGGCCAGCAGATGCGCGAAGCACCAGCCCGAGGCGGGCGTCGCCTTGAACCCGCCATAGCACCAGCCGCCATTGAGATAGAGCCCGTCGACCGGGGTGCGGTCGATGATGGGCGAGCCGTCCATCGACATGTCCATCACGCCGCCCCATGCGCGCAGCAGCCGCACGCGGCCAAGGCCGGGGAAAAGCGCCATGCCGCCTTCGGCCACATCCTCGATCACGGGCAGGTTGCCGCGCTGGGCGTAGGAGTTGTAGCCGTCGATATCGCCGCCAAAGACCAGCCCGCCCTTGTCGGACTGGCTGCAGTAGAAATGCCCCGCGCCGAAAGTGATGACGCCGGGCAGGACGGGTTTCAGCCCTTCGGAGACGAAGGCCTGCAGAACGTGGGATTCGATGGGCAGGCGCATGCCAGCCATCGCCATCACGCGGCTGGAATTGCCCGCGACCGCCACGCCGACCTTGCCCGCGCCGATGAAACCGCGCGTGGTGTCAACGCCCGTGCAGCGCCCATCCTCGATGCGCAGGCCGGTGACCGCGCAGTTCTGGATGATGTCGACCCCGCGCTGATCGGCCCCGCGCGCATAGCCCCAGGCCACCGCATCATGGCGCACGGTCCCGCCCCGGCGCTGGGCCAGCCCACCCTTGATGGGAAAGCGGGCATTGTCGAAATCGAGAAACGGGTAGTCGCGGCGGATCTGGTCGCGGTCCAGCAACTCGGCATCGGCCCCGTGCAGGCGCATGGCATTGCCGCGCCGGATATAGGCGTCGCGCTGGGCATCGGAGTGAAACAGGTTCAGGATGCCACGCTGGCTGACCATGGCGTTATAGTTGAAATCCTGCTCCAGCCCCTCCCACAGCTTGAGCGAGAATTCGTAGAAGGGCTCATTGCCATCCAGCAGGTAGTTCGAGCGGATGATCGTGGTGTTGCGCCCCACATTGCCGCCCCCGATCCAGCCCTTTTCCAGCACGGCGATCCGGCTTTGGCGGAACTGCTTTGCCAGATAGTAGGCGGTCGCCAGACCATGCCCGCCGCCGCCCACGATGATGTAATCATAATGCGGTTGCGGGTCGGGGTTGCGCCAGGCGGGCGTCCAGCCCTTCTGGCCGGTCAGGGCCTGCTGAAGTATCCGAAAGCCGGAATAGCGCATGATCGACCTCTTGCTTGCTGGGCCAGACTAGCGGCTGGCGCGCCGGGCGGGGTGCTGAAAACTGACAGGGTCGTCGCCAAATCCGACTCGGATGGCGGTTTTCGTCTGGACCTGTGCCCACAGGCACCGGGCAAGTATGGCTTGACCTGACCGCGCCAAGCGGGGATGTCAGAGCCCACATTGTTTCAGGAGGGGGGCGAAATGATCCTGTGCGCGGGCGAGAACCTGATCGACATGATCCAGAACCGGGAGACACCGGAGGGCGTGCCCGAATTTCGGGGCATTGTGGGCGGGTCGCCCTATAATTGCGCGCGCGCGCTGGGGCGATTGTCGGCCCCGGCAGGGTATATCACACCCATCGCAACGGACCCGATGGGCGAGCGTCTGGCCGCAGCACTTGAGGCCGATCATGTCGCGCTGCTGGGCGGGCGCAGCCCCCGCCCGACCTCGATGGCGCTGGTCGCGCTGGAGGATGGCCAGCCGCGTTACCAGTTCTACCGCGAGGGTGTGGCCGATCGCGACGTGACGCTGGACGGTCTGCGCGCCGCGCTGCCGGAGGGGGCGCAGGCGCTGCATCTGGGATCAATCGCGCTGATGCACGGGCCGGATGCCGACGCGCTGGCCAGCCTGGTGGAAGAGGCACGCGCCAAGGGGCTTGTCATCTCTGTCGATCCGAATATCCGCCCGGCGCTGCCGGGTGCGGATGATCCCGCCTATCGCGCGCGGCTGGAACGGGTCTTTGCCATGGCCGATCTGATAAAGCTGAGCGATGAGGATCTGGGCTGGTGGGCGCCGGGCACGGATCTGGAGGATGCCGCGCGTGCACTATTTGCCAGCGCGGGCCCGGCGCTGTTGCTGATGACGCGCGGGGCCGAAGGCGCCATTGCGCTGCACCGAAACGGGCGCGTGGACTGCCCCGCTGTGGCGATCACCGATCTGGTCGATACTGTGGGCGCGGGCGACACGTTCATGGCAGCGACGCTGCAGGGCCTGCATGCGACCGGGGCACTGGGGCGCGCAGAGTTGGGGGCACTTTCGCCCGAACAGATCGCGCGGCTGATAACACGGGCCGCGCGGGCGGCTGCGATCAATTGCCAGCGCGCGGGCTGCAACCCACCAACACTGGCGGAACTCGACAGCACAACCTGACCGAGAGTCGGTTTCCGGCGTGGCCTGACGGGCGAGTGGGGGCCTGAGAACCGGGCGTATTTGGCAATCCTGTGCAGAAACGCGACCAGATGGGCTTGACCTCACCGCATCTACACTCGATTCTGACAGGGTGAAACACTCAGGCGCCTCTGTTTCCAGTGCCGAAACCGATGCGACGAGCTAGATGGAAATTCTCGAGTTATATATCGGTTAACAAAGTTCGCTCAATTGTGGGACCTGCGAGAGTTCTGCGCAATCACGGTGCAAACTGCACCTGCCACTTCGGCCCCCCCCGGTTGCGTGCTGCGTATCTGGCAGAGAGGAGATGTTTCGCTGAACCATGAGGGCACATATCCCCGACCGCCCGACGCGGGCCAGCACGACGAAAGAGTGTCGCTGGCCGTAAAGCTGCTGTCCGACCTGCTGCGCGAATCGTCGCGCGATGCGGATGCCGCCATAAACAATGCACTGGCGCGGCTGGGCCGGTTCTGTGCGGTGGAGCGCTGCTTTGTCTGCCGGTTTCGGCAGGGTCCGCATGGAGAAGAACCCGAGACGACCCATGAATGGTATGCCGAGGGTATCGCGCATTATGCCTGCGTCTCGCTTGACCAGCCGGGCGACAAGATCGGGCCATGGCGCGAACATGTTAGCCCGGATCAGGCCATCGAGATCGAGGATGTGGGCGAACTGCCGGAATCTGCCCCCGTCAAGGCAATGTTGCAGCGGCGGGGCGTGCGTGCACTGGTGGCATTTCCCATGCTGATCGGCGGGCAGGTCGCGGGGCTTGTCGGCATGGACGACCTGAAAGGCCGCCGCAGATTCCGGCGCAGCGAGGTGGAGTTGCTGAACGCGGTCGCCAATGCGATCAGCGCGCTGATGGCCCAGGCCGATGCCACACAAAAGGTCACGGCCGCGCACAGCGCCATGGCAGAGGCACGCGACCGCCTGAGCGCGACCCTTGGCGCGTTGCCGGAGCTCGTGATCGAGGTGGATGCCGATGGCCGCTATACCGGGGTGCACACGGCCGATCCCGGACAGATGATGGTGCCGGCCGACCGTATGATTGGGCTAACGCATGAAGAGGCCATGCCCGCCGATATCGCCGCGCTGAACCGCCGCGCCATGGCAGAGGTGGATGCTACGGGGCGGTCCGGCCCGCACCCGTTCTGGGCCGATACCCCGCGTGGGCGGCGGCGCTATGCGGTCACGGTGTCGGCCCGCCCGCCGCATCTGCCCGGTGCCGCACCGGGCTATGTATTCGTGTCGCGCGATATCACCGAAGAATGGCGCCTTGCCCGCGACGCCGAGCGACTGGGCCTGATCGCGCGGCGCATGACCGATCTGGTCATGATCATCGGGCTGGATGACCGGATCGACTGGGTCAACCCGGCCTTTGAGGCGCGCACGGGCTGGAGCCTGGAAGACGCCCGTGGCCGGTCCCCGAAAGACCTGCTGCACGCGCCCGACACGGACCCGGCCGTGATCGCAGAGCTTGCAGAGGCCATGACCGCTGGTCGCCCTGCACAGGCCGAACTGCTGAGCCGTACGCGCGACGGGACCGAGTTCTGGACCGATATCGACTTGCAACCTCTGCATGACAGCGACGGCACGCTCACGGGCTATGTGTCGATCGAGACCGATATCACCGAACGCAAGCAGCAGGCCGCGCAGCTTGAACAGCTTGCGCGCGAGGCCACAGACGCAAGCAAACGGCTGGAACTCGCGATTGAAGCATTGCCCGACGCCTTTGCCTATTTCGACGCCGATGACCGGCTGGTAATGAGCAATTCCCGCTATCGCAATGTCTTTCCCAAGGCAGCCGCGCTCATGGTGCCCGGCGCCCGGTTCGAGGATATCCTGCGCGCCGCTGTTTCCAGTGGCGACTGGCCCGAGGCCAAGGGCCGCGAGGAAGAGTGGATCGCCGAGCGGATGGAGCATCATCGCAACCATCAAGGCGCGATGGAGCAGCAGATCGCCGGGCGCTGGATGCGGATCATCGAACGCGCAACACCCGATGGCGGGCGGGGCGGCATGCGCATCGACATCACCGAGGTCAAGGAAGCCGAGCGCCGCCTGGCCGACATCATCCACGGGGCCGAAGCGGGCACATGGGAATGGCACCTGCCCAGCGATATCAACCTGATCAATGCCCGCTGGGCAGAGATCGTCGGCTATACGCTTGACGAGTTGAAGCCGCTGACCATTGATGTCTGGCGGCGCCTTGTGCACCCCGAGGACCTGGCCGTGGCCCATGAAAAGCTGGGCGACGTCTTTGGCGGCAAGACAGACCAGTTTGAATATGAATTGCGCATGCGCCACAAGAATGGCGATTGGGTCAGGGTGCTGTCGCGCGGTCGTGTCGCGCGCTGGTCGTCCGATGGCAGGCCGGAAATGATGGCCGGTGTGCATATCGACATCACGGCCCTGAAACGGGCCGAAGAGCGTCTGGCCGAAATCATCGACGCCGCCGCCGCCGGAACATGGGAGATTGACGTCACAAGCCGCGACATGCGGATCAACGATCTCTGGGCGAACATGCTGGGCTATGAACGCGAGGAACTGGAAGGGCGACCGGAATACGGGTTCCGCGATCTGGTTCATCCCGATGACCTCGCGGCACTGGATGCGCAGCATGACACCCGGATTGTCGGCGGGACCGATCGTTTCGCAAATGAAATCCGGATGCGGCACAAGAAGGGCCATTGGGTCTGGGTGCTGTCGCGCGGGCAGGTCATGGCGCGCGATGTGGACGGCACGCCGCTCAAGATCGCGGGCATCCATCTGGATATCACCGAGCGCATGCGCCTTGAAACCGAACTGACGGTCGAGCGGGACTATCTTGCCCGGTTGATGGACACATCCGCCTCTGGCATCGCGGCGATGGATGGGGACGGACGCATCATCTTTGCCAATCGCGAGGCAGAGCGCATTCTGGGGCTGAAGGCATCGGCGATCAACGACATGGCCTTTGACGCGCCCGAATGGTCCATCGCCGCGCTGGATGGTGGCCCCTTCCCGACCAAGGACCTGCCCTTTCCCCGCGTGATGGCTGAGGGGCGCACGGTCCGCGATATCCGCTTCTCGATAGCCAAGCCGGACGGGACGCGCCGGATGCTGTCGGTCAATGCCGCGCCCATCACCACGGACGGGCTGAATGTGCGTGTGGTCTGTTCGATCAATGATATCACCGAACAGGTCGGCGCCGAAGATGCCCTGCGCCTGACCGCGCAAAAGGCCGAGGCCGCCAACCGCTCCAAATCGCAGTTCCTGGCGAATATGAGCCACGAAATCCGCACGCCGCTGAACGGTGTGCTGGGCATGGCGCAGGTGCTGGAAGGCGAATTGTCCGACCCCGGCCATCGCGAAATGCTGGCCACCATCCGCGCCTCGGGTGAGGTGCTGCTGGGCGTGCTGAACGACGTGCTCGACATGTCCAAGATCGAGGCCGGCAAGCTTGCGCTGGAACAGACCTGTTTCGTTCCGGCGGAACTCGCCACCCGGATCGAGGCGCTGCACGGGTTGCAGGCCCGCGAAAAGGGGTTGGGTTTTGAGCTGGTGGTCGCGCCCGATGCGCAGGCAACCCGGCTGGGGGATGTCGGCAGGCTGGCACAAATCATGCATAATCTGGTCGGAAATGCTGTGAAATTCACGGAATCCGGCCGTGTGACTGTCACTTTATCAACTGGTGCCGAAGACTCGCTGGAACTGACGGTGCGCGATACCGGGATCGGCATGACCGATGAACAACTCTCGCGCGTCTTTGATGATTTCGAACAGGCGGACGGCACAGTGACCCGGCGCTTTGGCGGGACGGGGCTGGGCATGTCCATCGTCCGGCGGCTGGTCGATCTGATGGGCGGGGTGATCGAGGTTGACAGCACCCCCGATGTCGGAACCGAGGTGCGGGTGCGCGTACCGCTGGCGCGCGCAGACCCCGACCCCGCCGCTGCGCCCGCACGCACGCTGTCCGCGCTGGTCGGGTTGCGCGTGCTTGCCGCAGATGACAACCGCACCAACCGCACGATCCTGAAATCCATGCTGGCGCGGCTGGGGGTCGATGTGGTGCTGGCCGAAGACGGGCGCGCCGTGCTCGACGCCTGGGAGGCGGGACAATTCGATATGTACCTGCTCGATATTTCGATGCCCGGGCTTGACGGGATCAGCGCCCTGCGCCACCTGCGCGCGTTCGAGGTCGCGGCGGGGCAGGCCCCGACCCCGGCGCTCGCGATCACGGCCAATGTCATGTCGCATCAGGTGGATGAGTATCTGGAGGCCGGGTTTTCCGGGCATCTGGGCAAACCCTTCCGCCGCGACGATCTGGCCGATGCCCTTGTCACGGCCATTGCCGCGCGCGACTGAGTCATCCCCTGCAATGCGCGGGCGGGGCTGGCGGCCCGCAGCAGAACCGGCTATCGGTAATGCGCCCTACGCTTCGAGGACCAATGAGCAATGCAGACCGTGCTGCCCTTTTGCCCATCCTGCCAAAGCGCAGGCCGGATAGCGGGCGATGCGAATGGCTGAGATTGCCATGACAACCTATCTGTTGCTCGCGCTCGGCCTGACGCTGACGGGCGTTGTGGCGGGTATCCTGTCGGGGTTGCTGGGCGTGGGGGGCGGTATTGTCGTGGTGCCGGTCCTGTTCTGGATGTTCACCATGCTCGGTTACCCGCCGGAACTGGGCATGCAGGTCGCTGTCGGCACATCACTGGTCACTGTCGCGATCACGGCGCTCAGTTCCGCCAGATCGCATATGGCGCGCGGGTCGGTCGATATGGTGCTGTGGCGCCGATGGGCGCCATGGATGGTGCTGGGCGCGCTGGCCGGGGGCACATTGGCCGGGTTGGTCGATGGCACATTGCTGCTGATCGTCTTTGGCACGGTCGCGCTGCTGGTGGCCTGGAACATGGCGCGCCCCAATCCGCGCACCCTTGCGCCTGCCCTGCCCGAACGGCGCGGCGCGCAACCTGCGATGGCCGGAAGCGTGGGCTTCATCTCGGCCATGATGGGGATCGGATCGGGAACGCTGGGGGTGCCATTGATGACGGCGTTTTCCGTGCCGGTGCATCGCGCAGTCGGGACAGCGGCAGCGCTGGGGCTGATGATCGGGGTACCCGGCGCGCTGGCCATGATGGTATTCGGCATTGGCGCCGAAGAGCGCCCGCCCCTGTCCATCGGCTATGTCAGCGTGATCGCCGTGGTGCTGATCCTGCCGACCTCGGTGCTGAGCGCGCCGCTTGGTGTGCGGCTCGCGCATGCGCTGCAACCTGTCTGGATCAAACGCGCCTTTGCCGTGTTCCTGTGCCTGACCGCCCTGCGCATGCTGACCAGCGCGCTCTGAACGCGGCGTCACGCATCGCGCGCGGGCCGAGCATCCTCCGCAGGCAGCCAGAAGGTAAAGACCGACCCCTCGCCCGGCACGGTGCGAAAGCTGATCCGCCCGTGCTGCAATTCCGCAAGCGCCTGCGCCAGCGACAGCCCCAGCCCGGCGCCATCCTTCTGCACGGCCCCCCGGTAATACCGGTCGAAGACATGGGGCTGATCCTTTAGCGCGATCCCTGCGCCCTTGTCGCTGACCTCGCAGGCGATCTGGCCACCGCGCCGGAAGACCCGGGCCTCGACGGGCTGCCCCTCTTCACTGAATTTCAGCGCATTCGACACCAGGTTTTCCAGCACATGCCCGGCAAGGTGCGCGTCGCACAGCGCCGTCAATGGCCCGTCCCCGGTTGTCAGTTTCAATATCCGCCCCGGATAGCGTACCTGCGCATCGGCCAGAGTGGATTGCGCAAGCTGGTCCAGTGGCACCGGGGCAAAGGCCGCCTGCAACTGGTCATTGTCCAGCCGCGCCAGCAGCAGCACCGTATCGCTCAGATGTGTCAGCCGCCCGATCGCGCCCGAGACGATCTCGCGCCGCTCGATCACATCCTGCGGCGTGATCCTGTCGCCCTTGCGCTCCAGCCGGTGCATCGCACTGTCGATCAGGCTGAGCGGCGTGCGTAACTGATGCGACACGATGGCGGCTAAATCGCGATACATGCTCGCGATATCGCGTTCCTGTTCCAACAGGCGGTTCGCGCGCAGATTCTCGACATCGGCCTGATGCAACTGCCGCTGCTTGCGCAGCAACAGCCCCGATATCGCCAGCGCGGTCAGCAGCGACAGAACCACGGCGGCCATGATCAGCCGCTGGGTTTGGCGATAGGCGTCAAGGCGCCCGGCGGCCTCGTCCCAGTCCTTGATCATCACATCATTCGCGATCCGGTTGATCCCCGGTGTCAGCCGCGCCCCAAGCGCGGCCAGCGCGTCATGCAGCGCCGGGTCAGGCCCGTGCTCCTGCGGGTCGAGCGCCAGCATCTCATCGGTCATGGCGCGCACCTTGTCCAGATGGCCCAGCGTCTCCAGATAGCGCGCCTGCGGCCCCTCTTGCAGCATGCTCAGGCGCGCCAGCGTCAAATCGAAGCGCTGCGCGATCTCGGATGCCTCGCGGTCGGGGACAGAGGCGGCGAGTGTGAGCGACTGAAGCTCCATCTGCGTCTGGCTGGTGACCCACAGCATGTTCTGCGTGGCCGCAATGCGCATGTCGCGTTCCAGTTCCGAGGATTTGGCAAGCGCAAAGGCCAGCGAACCCAGAAAGACTACCAGCACCGGAACAAAGGGCGCGTATCGCCGCCATGCCGGGACAGCGCGCAGGGCCGAACGGTCGCTCATGCGCGGCCCTCGGCATCAGGCCGGGCGTGCCACAGGGTTGTGTCTTGCGTGGGGGTCAGCACCATCAGCATGGGCCGGATCATACGAAATTCCGCGCGCACGGCAATTCGTTCGTCGCATCTGGCCGGGCAAAACGCAGTGTTCGTGCCAGGGCGCAGGGGTCCCATGCCATTCCCATGTCGGAAAGCGGATGTCGCCGCGCCAATGATCTGATACACAGACCCCATGTTCCGACTGTTCGACATGCTGGGCAAATCGACCGCCATGCGCGCGCTGGATGATGCGTTCCGCGCGGTGGGCCTGCACCCGCTGCAAATCCCCGAGCCGGTCAAGCTGACCGTGATCCAGTTGACCAAGCGACAGGTCGATGAGCGCAGCCGCGATGCGATGCTGGCGCATTCCGCAAAGCTGATGGGCTATTGCATGCTGGGGGCGGAGCATTTCACCGAGACCAACAGCGCAGAGGACGCCGCGCGGCAGGACGCGCGGCTGGAGGACGCGCTGGAGGCAGGCGACACCTTTGATGCCAAGCTGGTCCTGCTGGCGCTGCATGCCGATCTGATCGCGCCCGATATCGCAGACCGGATCGATATGGATGATCTGCCCTGACACGGCGCGCGCGCGCGTCGTGTCTGTTTCCGCCCGCCGGGTGCATAGTCCAGCGTATCCACAGGCTTTTCACCCATCACATGTGCGTCGATAATCCTGTACCAGCGCCGCCAGCGTGACGCTGCCGATGGGACAGGCGATGTCCGAAGCGGTATATTTGAGTATTTTTGGCAAGATGAAGCCATGGGGCTGGGGCTCTGCCGCTTGTCTCAGGCCGGGCACGGGGCGATTGCCTTGTCACCGCGATCATCTGCGATTATGTCTGGCGTGTAACCGTTGGGGTGCCCCGTCCGTGGGCTGAGAGGCGCAAGCCAACCCATCGAACCTGATCCGGATCATACCGGCGGAGGGAACGGTGAGAATGTGCGCGACATCGCGCGAGTTCCGTTTCCCTGCACTGGCGATAGACGCAAGGGGGCGGCAAGTGGTTCCGATAGCACTGACGATAGCAGGGTCCGATTCGGGCGGCGGCGCGGGTATTCAGGCCGATCTGAAGGCGTTTTCCGCGCTGCATGTCTATGGGGCGAGCGTCATCACGGCCCTGACCGCGCAGAACACCCGCGCTGTCACGATGGTCGAGCCCGCCAGCCCTGCCATGATCGCGGCCCAGATGGGCGCCGTATTCGACGATCTGGACATCCGCGCGGTCAAACTGGGCATGCTGGGCGGGCCAGAGGCGATTGCGGCTGTGGCACAGGGGCTGGAGGGGCGCAACCTGCCGGTGGTGCTGGACCCGGTGATGGTGGCGAAATCGGGCGACCGGCTGCTGCCGCAGGACGCGCTGGACGCCTTGCGCCGCCAGCTTGTGCCACGTGCCACGCTGCTGACGCCGAACCTGCCCGAAGCGGGCGATCTGCTGGGCTGCGCGCCTGCCCATGACGAGGCCGAGATGACCCGTCAGGGCCATGCCCTGCGCGAGATGGGCGCGCAGGCGGTGCTGATGAAGGGCGGCCATGCCAAGGGCGCGGAATGCGTGGACCTGCTGATCGCCGAGACCGGGATCACGCGGCTTTCCGCCTCGCGTCAGGCGACACGCAACACCCATGGCACAGGCTGCACGCTATCGGCCGCGATCGCTGCCGGGCTGGCACATGGGCTGGGGTTGGAGCAGGCGGTGATCCGCGCGCATGACTATCTGCAAGGCGCGATTGCGGCGGCGGACGGGCTGCAGGTCGGCTCCGGGCGCGGGCCAGTGCATCATTGCCACGAAGCGTGGCGCCATGGCTGATGTGACCATCATCGGCGCGGGGGTGGCCGGGCTGTGCGCGGCCCATGCCGTGCTGGGCGCAGGCCTGACCCCGCGCCTGATCGACCGCCATGGCGCGCCGGGGCCGCATGGGTGTTCGTGGTGGGCCGGGGGGATGCTCGCACCATTTTGCGAAGGGGCCGTTTCCGAACCTGCCATTGTCGCCCATGGCCAGCGCGCGGCGGCGTTCTGGGCGGGGGTGACCCCGGTTGCGCAGCGCGGCTCGCTTGTCGTGGCGTTGCAGCGCGACCGGGCTGAGCTGGATCGCTTCGCGCGCCGCACCAGCGGGCATCGCGCCATTGATGACCTGTGCGCGCTGGAACCCGATCTGGGCACGCCCCAACCCGCCCTGTTCCTTGAGCAAGAGGCGCATCTGGACCCGCGCGCAGCACTTGCCGATCTGGTCACCGCGCTGGCCGCGCGCGGGGTGCAGATCGAACGGGCCGAGGCCACGCCGCAGGACATCAGCGGCCCGGTGATCGACGCGCGCGGCATGGCTGCAGACTTGCCGGGGCTGCGCGGGGTGCGCGGCGAAATGGTGGTGCTGCGCGCGCCCGAGATCCGGCTGTCGCGCCCCGTCCGCCTGCTGCATCCGCGCCATCCGATCTACATCGTGCCGCGCGCGGGCGGGGTGTTCATGCTGGGCGCCACGCAACTGGAAAGCAGCGACCGGCGCGGGGTGTCCGCGCGCGCCGTGCTGGAATTGCTGAGCGCGGCCTATGCGCTTGATCCGCGCTTTGCCGAGGCCGAATTGCTGGAAACCGGCGCCGATCTGCGGCCGGCCTATCCCGACAATGTGCCGCGTGTGACTATCCGGGGGCGGGTGCTGCATCTGAACGGGTTGTTCCGGCACGGCTATCTGATGGCGCCCGCGCTGGCCGAACAGGCCACGGCGTATCTGACCAAGGGGATCAAGGGGGATCTGCTGCATGAGGATTGAGGTGAATGGCGAATCGCGCGAATTGGCCGGTCCGACCCTGGCCGATGCGCTGGCAGAGCTGGGCTGGGCCGATGCGCGTGTGGCCACTGCGCTGAACGGCGCATTCGTGCCCAAGGGCGCGCGGGGCGAAACTGCGCTGAATGCGGGCGACCGGCTGGAAGTGCTGGCCCCCATGCAGGGGGGCTGAGGGGATGCGCGATTTCCATGGCGTCCGGCTGGCCAGCCCGCTGATGCTGGGCACGGCGCAATACCCCTCTCCCGCCGTGATGGAGGAGGCCTTTCGCGCATCCGGTGCGTCAGTCGCCACTGTGTCGCTGCGGCGCGAGGGCGGGCAGGGGCAGGCATTCTGGGACATCATCAGGGGGCTGGGCTTGCATGTGCTGCCCAATACCGCAGGGTGCCACAGCGCACGCGAGGCGATCACCACTGCGCAGATGGCGCGCGAGTTGTTCGGCACGAACTGGATCAAGCTGGAAGTGATCGGCGATGCCGACACGTTGCAACCTGACCCGTTCGGTTTGCTGGAGGCGACCGAGGCACTGGCCGCCGACGGGTTCGAGGTCTTTCCCTTTACGACCGAAGATCAGGTTCTGGCCAAGCGACTGCTGGAGGCTGGCGCACAGGTGCTGATGCCCTGGGGCGCGCCCATCGGGTCCGGGCTGGGGCTGAACAACCGCTACGGGCTGCGCACCCTGCGCGCGGCTTTCCCCGATGTGCCAATGGTCATTGACGCGGGCCTCGGCCTGCCCAGCCATGCGGCGGACGCGCTGGAAATGGGCTTTGACGCGGTGCTGCTGAATACGGCCGTTGCGCAGGCGGGCGATCCGGTGGCGATGGCGCGCGCGTTTGCGCTGGCGGTCGAGGCCGGGGCACTGGCGCGGCAGGCCGACCCGATGGCCCCGCGCGACATGGCTCAACCTTCAACCCCTGTTATCGGAAAGGCCTGGCTGTGAGCTTGCCCCGTTTCTACCCCATATTCGGGTCCGTTGACTGGCTGGAACGCGCGTTGCCCCTGGGCGTGAAGCTGGTGCAACTGCGCATCAAGGACCGTGACGCGGACGCGCTGCGGCTGGATATCCGCGCGGGCCTTGCGCTGGCGCGGGCGCATGGCGCGGCGCTGG
Source organism: Paracoccaceae bacterium (assembly GCA_003561595.1). Taxonomy (GTDB): domain Bacteria; phylum Pseudomonadota; class Alphaproteobacteria; order Rhodobacterales; family Rhodobacteraceae; genus Roseinatronobacter. Next base: position 14,760 of record PWWF01000377.1, read on the forward strand.
TGGTGAATGACCATTGGCAGATCGCGATTGAAGAAGGGGCCGACTGGCTGCATCTGGGGCAGGAGGATCTGGACGCGGCCGATCTGCCCGCCATCCGCCGCGCCGGGCTGCGGCTGGGCATCTCCACCCATGACCATGCGGAACTTGATCGCGCACTGGCGCTCGCGCCCGATTATGTCGCGCTTGGGCCCGTCTATCCGACGATCCTGAAGGCGATGAAATGGCACGAGCAGGGGCTGGAGCGCGTGACCGAGTGGAAGCGGCTGGTGGGGGATATTCCCCTCTGCGCCATTGGCGGGATGAGTGTCGAGCGCGCGCCCGGCGCATTTGAGGCCGGAGCCGATTTCGTCGCGGCGGTCACGGATATCACGATGAACCCCGACCCCGAGGCGCGGATGCGCGACTGGCTGCGGGTCTGCGCATGACCCGCTATGACCGCCAGACCGTGCTGCCGGAAATCGGCGCGCAGGGGCAGGCGCGGCTGACGCGCGCGCATGTGCTTGTGGTGGGCGCCGGGGGGCTGGGTGTGCCGCTGCTGCAGTATCTGGCAGGCGCGGGCGTGGGGCAGATCACGCTGGTCGATGGCGATGTGGTCGCGGAACACAACCTGCATCGCCAGCCGCTCTACCGCATGGACCAGATTGGCCAGCCAAAGGCGCAGGCCGCAGCCCGCGCGCTGGGGGCGCTGAACCCGGATGTGGCGGTTACGCCTGTCACGCATATGCTCGACCCGGCCAATGCGCCCGCGCTGGTCGCCGCCGCTGATATCGTGCTTGATTGCGCCGACACGTTCGCCGCCAGCCTGACGCTGTCGGATATCTGCCACGCACAGGGCAAGGCACTGATTACGGCATCGGCGCTGGCGCAGGCGGGCTATGTCGCTTGCTGCTGCGGCGGCGCGCCCAGCCTGCGCGCGATCTTTCCGGACCTGCCCGAACGCGGCGCCACCTGCGCGACGGCGGGCATCATGGGGCCGGTTGTGGGTGCCATCGGGGCATTGCAGGCGCAGATGGCGCTGTCGGTCCTGCTGGGGCTGGACCCGTCACCCCTTGGCCAGTTGGTCAGCCTGGATGCGCGCAACTGGCGCATGGGCGGGTTCCGGTTCGACCGGGCGCCAGAGCCCGCAGCCCCCCTGCCCTTCATCGCCCGCAGCCATATCCGCGCGGATGACATGCTGATCGACCTGCGGGCCGAGGCCGCGCCCTTCAGCCCCCGCGCCCGGCATATCCCGCCCGAGGGGATTGCCACGCTGGCCCCGCCCCCACGCACCCGCGTCGTGCTGGCCTGCGCCACGGGCCTGCGCGCGCAGAATGCAGGCACTGCCCTGCGCCACCGCTGGCCGGGCGAGATTGCCCTGCTGGCACTGACCGACTGAAAGGACCGAGCATGACACCACTTGCCCCTGTGCCGCCCAACCACATTGCAAAGGCTGCATCATGAGCGCGCCGGACTATGGCCGCGCCTTTGTCCGGTGGCGCGAACAGGCCCCCGAATGGCACGCCTACACCCATCATCCCTTTGTCGAAGGGCTGCGCGACGGGACGCTGCCGCGTGAAAATTTCCTGCATTACCTGCGACAGGATTACATCTTCCTGATCAATTTCGCCCGAGGCTGGGCGCTTGCCGCCGCCAAGGCCGACACGCTGGCCGAGATTCAGGCCGCCGCGGCCACGGTTCAGGCGCTTGCCCATGACGAAATGCCGCTGCATGTGCAGATCTGTGCACGCGAAGGGATCGATACCGCCACGCTGGAGGCGACGGAAGAGGCCAGCGCCAATCTGGCCTATACCCGCTATGTTCTTGAAGGGGGATATTCAGGCGATTTCCTCGATCTTCTGGCCGGCTTCGCGCCCTGTGTGCTGGGATATGGCGAAATCGGGCACAGGCTGCGCGGCAGCGGCGGCCCTTATGCCGAATGGATCGATACCTATGGGGGCGACAGCTATCAGGCGCTGTGCCACGATGTCGGCACACTGATCGACAGCGCGCTGATACATCGGCTGGGGCCTGACTGGGCAGGGCTGCCGCGCGCGCATCAGCTTGCAAGTCGCTTCGCCACGGCCACGCGACTGGAGGTCGGGTTCTGGCAGATGGGGCTGGACGGGCCGTAACGGCGCGGGCTGGCCTTTGAGCGCCGTGCGCAGCGGCTGCTGCGCCATGGC
>PWWF01000422.1 GCA_003561595.1 Paracoccaceae bacterium
CCTGCTGGCCCCCTATTCCAAGGGCGGCAAGATCGGCCTCTTCGGCGGTGCCGGTGTGGGCAAGACGGTTCTCATCATGGAACTGATCAACAACATCGCCAAAGTGCACTCTGGCTATTCGGTGTTCGCCGGTGTGGGCGAGCGCACGCGCGAGGGCAATGACCTCTATCACGAGATGATCGACTCGGGGGTTATCAACCTCGACAAGCTGGACGAATCCAAAGTGGCGCTGGTTTACGGCCAGATGAACGAACCCCCCGGCGCGCGTGCCCGTGTGGCGCTGACCGGGCTGACACTGGCCGAACAGTTCCGCGACCAGTCGGGTACGGACGTGCTGTTCTTCGTGGACAACATCTTCCGCTTCACGCAGGCAGGTTCCGAGGTGTCGGCACTTCTGGGGCGTATTCCTTCGGCTGTGGGCTATCAGCCGACGCTGGCGACCGACATGGGCGCACTGCAGGAACGCATCACCTCGACCAAGGCAGGCTCGATCACCTCGGTGCAGGCCATCTACGTGCCTGCGGACGACTTGACCGACCCCGCGCCTGCAACGTCCTTCGCGCACCTCGACGCAACCACCGTGCTGTCGCGCGCGATCTCGGAACTGGGCATCTACCCGGCCGTGGACCCGCTCGATTCCAACTCGCGTATCCTCGACCCGCAGATCGTGGGCGAAGAGCATTATCAGGTGGCCCGCGACGTGCAGGGCATCCTGCAGCGCTACAAGTCGCTTCAGGACATTATCGCGATTCTGGGCATGGACGAGCTGTCGGAAGAGGACAAGCTGACCGTGGCCCGCGCACGGAAAATCCAGCGCTTCCTGTCGCAGCCCTTCGACGTGGCCAAGGTGTTCACCGGCTCGGACGGGATTCAGGTCCCGCTGGAGAAAACCATCGCGTCCTTCAAGGCCGTGGTTGCGGGCGAATATGACCACCTGCCCGAAGGCGCGTTCTACATGGTGGGCGATATCGACGATGTGGTCGCCAAGGCCGAGAAACTGGCCGCAGCGGCCTGATCCGCGCTGAAGGGAGAGCCTGATGGCCGACACGATGCAATTCGACCTGGTCAGCCCCGAGCGCAAGCTTGCCTCCGGGCCGGTGCGGGCCGTGCAGATCCCCGGTGCCGCCGGGGACCTGACCGCGATGCCCGATCATGCGCCGATGATCACGACCCTGCGCCCCGGCATTCTGGTGACCGAGGCGCCCGACGGCGCCACCCGCTATGTCGTCACCGGCGGCTTTGCCGAGATCACGCCCGAGGGGACATCGGTTCTGGCCGAACGCGCTTACGGCGCCGATGCCGAAGGCCGCGCCGCGCTGGAGGCGATCCTGGCCGAGACGCGCGACAAGGCCGCAACGCTCAGCGGCCCGGACAAGGATGTGCTGGACAAGACCGCCGATGATCTGGCCCGCACGATCGAGACGATCAGCTGAACGGGTCCTTGAGCAGACGAAACTCCCCCACGCCCCGCTGACAGCAGCGGGGCGTGTGTCATTTCACAGCCCGCATGTGGCGGCAATAGACATGGATCATCCAGCCCAGCATCAGCGCATTCAGCAGGTGCCACATGAAATGCGTTCCGATGGGAAATACCGCGCAGACGGCGTCATCGGCCATGCGAAAGCCCAGCGAGACGCAGAGTATCCCCGCCCCGATCAGCAATCCCTCCCCGGTCTTTGTCCGGCGCAGCCACAGGCCGTAGGCGGCGATCAGGGCGGCCACGCTGAAATAGGCCGCATTCGCCCCCAGCCCCGGCACCACCTGTCCCGCGCCCCATGAAAACAGCACCGTGTAGGGCAGGAACAGCCCCAGCGCGAGCGCGGCCCAGCGGGCTGGCACTGCCAGAAAGTCGCGCGTGGCCGCGAACAGATACAGCAGGATGAAGCCCAGAATCGGCAGCACATCGGCCAGCCCCGCCCAGCGCGTGGCATGGGTGTGCCACAGGAACGACCCCAGCCCGATCACCGCCAGCACCACGGCCATCGCGCGCGCCAATGGCAGCCCCGCTGTCTGACGCCAGACCACCGCCGCCGCAATCACGAAGGCCGCGTTTGTCACGGCATTCACCGGCTCGGACCAATAGGCGAAATCCGTGCGCTCGCAATAGGCGATGACCTGTTCGCTCAGCATGGCCGCGCGCCCCGCAGCCCGGCGAAAAAGTCGCGCAAGAGCGCCTCGGCCTCTTGCGCGTCGATGCCGTCATAGATCTCGGGCACGTGGTGGCATTGCGGGTGGGCAAAGACGCGCGGCCCCTGCCCCACCCCGCCCGATTTCGGGTCCGCCGCCGCATAGTACAGCCGCCGCAGCCGGGCATGGGCGATGGCAGCGGCGCACATCGGGCAAGGCTCCAGCGTGACATGGATATCGCAGCCGGTCAGCCGCTCCTGCCCCAGCGCGGCACAGGCGGCGCGGATGGCCAGCATCTCGGCATGGGCGGTGGGGTCGCGCAGCTCTCGGGTGCGGTTGCCTGCGGCGGCCAGCACCCTGCCCTGCGGGTCAGTGATGACCGCGCCCACAGGCACCTCTCCGCGCGCGGCGGCGGCGCGGGCCTCGGCCATGGCCTGGTGCATGTAAGAGCGAAAGCGCGTCATCGCGCGACGCTATCGCGGGGCTGGCCTTGGGCGCAAGCGCCAAGCGCGGGCGCGATCCGGGGTTTTCCTGCCCGCGCCCCCGCGCTAGAAGGCGCGCGATCCCCATGAGAAAGGCGCGCGTCATGATCCTTTATCCTGCGATTGACCTGAAGGACGGCCAATGCGTGCGCCTGTACAAAGGCGCGATGGATCAGGCGACCGTGTTCAGCGACGCGCCCGCCGAACAGGCGCGCAGCTTTGCCGAACAGGGCGCGGAATGGCTGCATCTGGTCGATCTGAACGGCGCCTTTGCCGGCAACCCGGTCAATGCCGAGGCGGTCGAGGCCATCCTTGCGGCCGTCGACCTGCCCTGCCAGCTTGGCGGGGGCATCCGCGACATGGCCACGATCGAAAGCTGGCTGACCAGGGGGTTGCGCCGGGTGATCCTGGGCACTGTCGCTGTCGAAGCGCCCGATCTGGTGATGCAGGCCGCGCGGGCCTTTCCGGGACAGGTGGCCGTGGGGGTGGATGCGCGCGAGGGCCGGGTGGCGACCCGAGGTTGGGCGGAAGAAACCGATATGGATGTGATCGATCTGGCGCGCCGGTTCGAGGATGCGGGCGTGGCCGCGCTGATCTACACCGATATCAACCGCGACGGCGCGATGCAGGGCCCGAATGTGGACGCCACAGCCGCGCTGGCGCGCGCGGTCAGCGTGCCGGTCATCGCCTCTGGCGGGGTGTCACGGCTGGAGGATCTGGTGGCGCTGCGCGATTGCGGCGCGCCGCTGGACGGGGCGATTTCGGGCCGGGCGCTTTATGACGGCAAGCTCGATCTGGCCGAGGCGCTGGCCGTCCTGCGCGGCTGAGGGGGGCCGCAGACTGCGTCTGCGGTTCGGCATATGCGCACCGCAGCGCTTGTTCGGACCGGGGCGCGGCTTGGTGCCGGGGCGTATCCGGAAGCCATGCGGAGTTTCATCGCCAACGCGTGCTGATGCGCGCGGCGTGCTGTGATGCGTTCCGACATGCTCGGTTTTGAAGAAGTGATCATGGGCAGGGTGGTTCGGCGCGGGCCGCAGACTGCGTCTGCGGTTCGGCATATGCGCACCGCAGCGCTTGTTCGGACCGGGGCGCGACAGGCTGAGTTGGCACCATATCCCGTGGGTTGGTGCAGATCTCAGCCGGGAGTCGCGAATTTCGCCGCTTGCCGCGCATCAAGGTGGCAAAGCTGTCCAGGGCAACTGCGGTCTGCCGGTTGGCCCGATCCGCCCCGACCTCAGGCCATCAGGCGCGATGCCTCGCGCCGGGCGGGTTTGCTCAGCCCCTGCCCCGGCCCGTCGAGAAAGGCGCGCACGGCCTCGGGGTCGCGGCGCGACAGGTCGCGTAGCCACCATGCCACCGCTTTCTGGATGAACCGATCCCGGTCCGCCACATATCCCGCCGCCCAGTCCAGCACCCGCGCGCGTATTTCCAGTTCCGCGGGCTTGGGATGCGCCAGCCGGGCATAGGGGAGCGTCATCACCAGCACCGCGCGCCGCACCCAGAGATTGGGGTCCTGCGTCCAGCCCGCGACCTCATCCAGCCTTGCGGGCACGGCCTGCAGGCGTTTGGCCCCGGCAATGGAGGCGTGATCGGCCAGCGCCCAGCTGTCGAATTGCGGAACCCAGCCCCCGATCATCTGCCACACAGCAGTATCATCGGGGCGGATGCGCGCCTGCGTCAGCAGTTTGGCGGCCAGGATGCGGCCCTCGTGAATATCGCTGTCCCAGAGTGCCTGCGCGGCATCCAGCCGCTGGGGCAAGGTCAGACTCCCGCGCAATTCGCGCGCGCGCTCATCCAGAACCTGCGCCGACACGCCCAGAAAGGGGCGCGCCGTCTTGTGATAGGCCGCCATCTCGGCGGCCTTGTCCGGCGCGCCCAGCGCGCGCAGCTCTGCCAGCAGGTCCGTGGCCGTGGTCATTCCACAGTCACGGATTTCGCCAGATTGCGCGGCTGGTCCACATCCGTGCCACGATGCAGCGCCGTGTGATAGGCGATCAACTGTGCGGGCACGGCATAGACCATGGGCGCGATCAGGTCAGGCACGCTGGGCATCTGCAACCGCCAGGGCACATCGCCCGCAGCCTCATGGCCGCGCGCATCCGAGATCAGCAGCACCTTGCCCTGCCGTGCCAGAACCTCCTGCATGTTCGACGCGGTCTTCTCGAAGAGCGCATCATGGGGCGCCATCACGATCACGGGCATATCTTCGTCAATCAGCGCGATGGGGCCATGTTTCAACTCTCCCGCGGCATAGGCCTCGGCATGAATATAGCTGATTTCCTTGAGTTTCAGCGCCCCTTCCAGCGCCATCGGATACATCACGCCGCGCCCCAGAAACAGCACGTCGCGCGCCTTGGACAGCATCTCGGTCAGGCGGCGGATATCATCCTCGCGGTCCAGCGCCTGCGCGATATAGCCCGGTGCCGCGCGCAGATCATCCATCCGCGCGGCAAAGGCATCCGCATCCAGATGCCCGCGCGCGCGCCCGGCCTCCAGCGCCAGCACGGCCAGAACCTGCATCTGCGCCGTGAAAGCCTTGGTCGAGGCGACGCCGATTTCCGGCCCGGCATGGATGGGCAGCACCACATCGCTTTCGCGCGCGATGGACGATGTCGGCACATTCACGACTGACGCCACCTGCCCCACATGCGGGCGCACATGGCGCAGCGCGGCCAGCGTGTCGGCTGTCTCGCCCGACTGGCTGACGAAAATCGCCATATTGGCGCGGCCCAGAACCGGCTGGCGGTAGCGGAATTCCGAGGCGATATCCAGCTCCACCGGTATCCCGGCGAATTGCTCGAACCAGTATTTGGCGACCTGACAGGCGTAATAGGCCGTGCCGCAGGCCACAAGGATCAGCCGGTCGGCCTGTGCGAAATCCAGCCCTTCGGGCAGGGTGATCCCGCCTGCGCCCGGCCCTGAATAGGCGGCCATCGATGCCTGCAGGATCGCGGGCTGTTCGGCCATTTCCTTGGCCATGAAATGGCGGTGGCCGGATTTGTCCACCCGCGCCTGCGCTGCATTGATCCGCGTCAGCGGGCGGCTGGTCTGGTGATCCTCGGCATCGAAAATCTGCACGCCGTCGCGGGTCAGGATGGCCCAGTCGCCCTCTTCCAGATAGGTGATGCGATCCGTCATCTCGGCCAGCGCGATGGCATCTGACCCCAGATACATCTCGCCCGTGCCATGCCCGATGCACAGGGGCGAGCCACGGCGCGCACAGATGATCAGATCATCCTCGCCCTCGAACAGAAAGGCCAGCGCAAACGCCCCTTCCAGCCGCTTGAGCGTGGCGCGCGCGGCCTGAACCGGGGTCATGCCCTGCGACAGATACTGGCTGGCAAGCTGCACAACGGTTTCCGTGTCGGTCTCGCTGTCAAAGGCCACGCCCTGTTCGGTCAGTTCCTGACGCAGGGCGCGGAAATTCTCGATGATCCCGTTATGGACAACGGCAACCCGTCCGGCCTGATGCGGATGCGCATTGGCCACGGATGGCCCGCCATGCGTGGCCCAGCGCGTGTGCCCGATGCCCGCGCGACCGGGCAGCGGCTGATGCACCAGCAGGTCGGACAGGTTGATCAGCTTGCCCACCGCGCGCCGCCGGTCCAGCGTGCCATCGTTCACCGTGGCGATCCCGGCGGAATCATAGCCGCGATATTCCAGCCGCTTCAGCGCATCGTAAATGAGGGGCGAGACCTCGTGCTTGCCCAGAACACCAATAATTCCGCACATGCTGTTCTAATCCTTCTTGCCTGAAATCTTCGCGGCGCGCAGCCGGTCCATCAATCGCTTGCCCAGCCCCGGCTTTGTTTCCTGCCGCCCGCGCCCCAGCGCCAGCGCGCCATCGGGCACGTCCTGCGTGATGACCGAGCCCGAGCCGGTCAGCGCCTCTGCCCCCACGCGCACGGGTGCCACCAGCATGGTGGAGGAGCCGATGAACGCGCCCGCGCCAATCTCGGTGTGGTGCTTGAACACGCCGTCATAATTGCAGGTGACAGTTCCTGCGCCCAGATTGGCACCCGCGCCCACATGCGCATCGCCCACATAGGACAGGTGATTGACCTTGGCGCCCGCATCGATCTGCGCGGCCTTCACCTCGACGAAATTGCCGATGCGCACATCCTCGGCCAGTTCGGCACCGGGGCGCAGACGGGCATAGGGGCCGACAACGGCACCCTGGCTGACATGCGCCCCTTCCAGATGGCTGAAGGCGCGGATGGTCGCCCCGCTTTCGACTGTCACACCGGGGCCGAACACGACATAAGGTTCCACCACGCAGTCACGCCCGAGGGCCGTGTCCTGCGCGAAGATCACCGTGTCGGGCGCGGTAAGCGTCACACCGTTTTCCAGCGCCTCGGCGCGGGCGCGGGCCTGAAAGGCCGCTTCGGCCTGCGCCAGCTCGGCGCGGGTGTTGATGCCCAGCGTCTCGGCCTCGGCGCAGCGCACGACGCCCGCCGACAGACCGCGCGCGCGGGCCAGTGCGACGATATCGGTCAGGTAGTATTCGCCTGCCGCATTGTCATTGCCCACTGCGTCGATCAGGTCGAACATGAGCGCGCGGTCGGCGCAGATCACACCGCTGTTGCACAGCGTGATGGCGCGTTCCCTGGGTGTTGCGTCCTTGAACTCCACAATCCGCTCCAGCGTGTCGCCATCGGTGACCAGACGCCCGTAGCGGCCGGGATCGGCGGCGTCAAAGCCCAGCACGACGATGTCATGCGTGGCCCGCGCTGCCTGCATCTCCTCCAGCGTCTCGGGACGGATAAAGGGCGTGTCGCCATAGAGCACGATGACATCGCCCGCCTGCCCCTCAAGCGCCGCGCGCGCCTGAAGGGCGGCATGGGCCGTGCCCTTCTGCTCGGGCTGGTGGGCGACCTGCGCGCTCTCATCCTCGGCCTCGACCACGCGCGCCACCTGCGCGCCGCCATGGCCCACCACGACCACGACACGCTCGGGCGACAGCGCGCGGCCTGCGCGCAGGGCATGTGTGACCAAGGGCACGCCGGCCAGCAGATGCAGCACCTTGGGCAGGTCCGACTGCATGCGGCTGCCCTGCCCGGCGGCGAGAATGATCTGTGACACTGCCATCTGTGACCTGCTGTGTTATTTCCGTGTTGCCCAGCGTGATGCGCAGTTCCGGCCCGAACTGCAAGAGAACAAGGGGTCACAACTGATTTCAGCGCGTAATACTGCCCTCCGCTGGCGACGGATCGCGTATCCGCGGGTGAAACCCGCGGCCCCCTTGCGAAGGATTTGATTGAAATCAACGACAGTGCCGTGCACCCTGTGGCAAATCTCCCCGCAGGAGGACCCTGCCATGTATGCCCGCATCATCGTTGCTGTCGATCTTGAACACCCGGCGCAGGCACGGGCGCTGCTGGCGCGCGCGACGGGGCTTCTGGACGGGGGCGGTGAAATCCGGCTGGTCCATGTGCTTGAAAACGTGCCGGGATACATTGCCGCGGAACTGCCTGACGATCTGGCCGAACGCCGCCGCGCCGAGGCCGCGGTCGAGCTGCGCGCCATGATCGACCCCGCGCTTGAGCTGCGCATCGTCCATGACCTGCGCCGGGGCGCACCCGCGAAACAGATCCTGCGCGCTGCCGAAGACAGCAATGCCGATCTGGTCATGATCGCCAGCCACAAGCCGGGCCTCGGCGATTATTTCATTGGCTCGACCGCGTCGCGCGTGATACGCCACGCGCAATGTTCCGTGCTGGTCGAGCGCTGAGTATCCGAAACTGAACACAGGAAGCAGACCATGTATAAATCCGTCCTCATTGCCGCCGCCCTTTTCAGCGAAGGCGCCACCACAAAGGCCGCCATCGCGCGTGCGCGCAAGATGCTGGACCCGGGCGGCAAGATCACGCTGGTCCATGTCATCGATGAAGTGCCGGGCTATGTGGCCGCATCGATCCCGAAGGAGCATCTGACCGCGCGCCGCCGCGATGTCGAAGAGCAGATGTCCGCACTTGCCAGTGGCGCTGCGGATATAGAGTTCATCGTGCGCGAAGGACAGCCTTCGGCGGGCATTCTGGGCACGGCGCAGGAAATCGGCGCCGATCTGATCATGATTGCCAGCCACAAGCCCGGCTTTGGCGATTTCTTCATCGGCTCGACCGCGTCGCGCATCGTGCGCCATGCACAGGTGTCGGTGCTGGTGTCGCGCTAGTCGCCACCGCGCATCGCCGGGGTGGGGCACGTTCAGTGCCACGCCCCGACCCGTGCAGGCGTTGATTGCCTTGCGCGCATCTCTGTGCAATCCTGCCCCAAACCGCTTTGGACGGGCGGTTTTGCACAAAACGGATCAGGGAGAGGTCAGATGTACAAGTCCATCGTTGTCGCCGTGGCACTGTTCAACAAGGGCGCGACCAGTCGCGCGCTGATCAGAAAGGCCAATCAGTTGATTGACGCGGACGGCAGCATCACGCTGGTCCATGTCATGGATGAGATTCCGGCCTATCTGACCGCAGCCATCGCGCGCGAGCAGTTGATGGCGCATCGCAAGGACATCCGCGAACAGATTGAATCGCTGGCCTCGACTGCGAAAGCAAAGAATGTCGATATCGACATTCGCGGCGGGCGTCCGTCGGAAAACATCCTCGCCTGCGCTGCGGAATGCCATGCCGACCTGATCATGATTGCCAGCCACAAGCCGGGGATGAGCGATTATTTCATCGGCTCGACCGCTGCGCGCGTGGTGCGCCATTCGCCAGTGTCGGTTCTTGTCACCCGCTGACGGTTTTTCTGCCTGCAATGCCGCGATCCGACCCTCTCCCTGCTGCCGCTGCGGTTAACTGGGGGCAAGATGGCAGGAGGCGTGCATGCGCGACGCACTGGTTGTGTTTACCCCCTCGGGCAAGCGGGGCCGGGTGCCGGTGGGCACACCGGTCCTGACAGCGGCGCGCCAGCTTGGCGTCGATCTGGATTCGGTCTGCGGCGGGCGCGGGATCTGTTCGCGCTGCCAGATCACGCCGGGCAGTGGTCAATTCGCCAAACACGGGGTTCATGTCGCTGACGGCGCGCTGTCAGACTGGAACGCGGTCGAACAGCGCTACAAGGACAAGCGCGGCCTGATCGATGGCCGCCGTCTGGGCTGTCAGGCGCAGATCATGGGCGATGTCGTGATCGATGTGCCCCCCGAATCGCAGGTCCACCGACAGGTCGTGCGCAAGGCGGCCACGGCCCGCACGGCCATCATGGACCCGGCCACACGCCTCTATCTGGTCGATGTGCCGGAACCCGACATGCACGACCCTTCGGGCGATTTCGAGCGGCTTGCAGAGGCGCTGCGCACGCAATGGGACATCCCCGAGATCACGGCCGGGCTGGACGTGCTGCGCAAGCTGCAACCGGCCCTGCGCGCGGGCGCGTGGCAAGTCACCGTCGCGCTGCATGATGACCATCACCCCGGCGCGCATCGGGTGCTGGATATCTGGCCGGGGATGTATGAGGGCGGGCTTTATGGTCTGGCCATTGATCTGGGTTCGACCACCATCGCCGCGCATCTGTGCGATCTGCGCACGGGTGAGGTGCTGGCCTCGGACGGGGTGATGAACCCGCAGATCCGCTTTGGCGAGGATCTGATGAGCCGCGTCAGCTATGCCATGATGAACCCCGGCGGCGATGTCGAGATGACGCGCGCCGTGCGCGAGGGCCTCGACAGTCTGACCCGCGCGATCAGCGACACTGCCGGGATCACCGCACGCGAGATTGTCGAGGCGGTGATCGTGTGCAACCCGGTCATGCATCATCTGTTGCTGGGGATCGACCCGGTGGAACTGGGCCAGGCCCCCTTTGCGCTGGCCACATCGGATGCGCTGAGCTTTGGCGCGCGTGATCTGTCGCTCTGGGGGATGAACCCGGCGGCGCGCATCTACATGCTGCCCTGCATTGCCGGGCATGTAGGCGCCGATGCTGCCGCTGTGGCACTGTCGGAACGGCCAGAGATGTCGGATGATCTGGTGCTGGTCATCGATGTGGGCACCAATGCCGAGATTTTGCTGGGCGACCGGCGCCGTGTGCTGGCCTGTTCCTCGCCCACTGGTCCGGCATTCGAGGGCGCGCAGATTTCGGCGGGTCAGCGTGCGGCCCCCGGCGCGATTGAACGGGTCGAGATCGATCCTGCGACCAAGGAGCCGCGCTTTCGTGTCATTGGCTGCGAGTTGTGGTCCGACGAGCCAGGCTTTGCCGAGGCAAGCGCCGCCAGCGGTATCACCGGCATCTGCGGATCGGGCATTATCGAGGCTGTGGCCGAGATGCGCATGGCAGGGCTGCTCGACCGCTCGGGGCTGATCGGCGGGCCGGATCAGACCGGCACATGGCGCTGCCAGCCCGACGGTCGGACCCATGCCTATCTGATCCATGATGCAAGCGATGTCGGCGGGCCGCGCATCGCGGTCACGCAGGGCGATATCCGCGCCATCCAGCTTGCGAAATCCGCACTTTATGCGGGCGCGCGGCTGTTGATGGACGAAATCGGCACCGACCGCGTGGACCGGGTCGTGCTGGCCGGGGCCTTTGGCGCGCATATCAGCCCCAGACACGCGATGGTGCTGGGCATGATCCCCGATGCGCGGCTGGACAAGGTCACGAGCGCGGGCAATGCCGCCGGGACCGGCGCGCGGATAGCGCTGTGTTCCCGCGCGGCGCGCGCCGGGATAGAGGCAACAGTCCGCCGCATCCACAAGATCGAGACCGCCATCGAGCCCCGCTTTCAGGAACATTTCGTCGCCGCCAGCGCCCTGCCCCATGCCAGCGATCCCTTTCCCGAACTGGCGCAGGTAGTGACGCTGCCGGAGGTGAGCTTCAACACGGGCGGCGGGACGCAGGACGGCACGCGCCGCAGGCGCCGGCGAGGCTGAGCGCATGAAAAACGCCCGGATGCTGGCTGCATCCGGGCGCTTTCTCAGCCGTCACGCGCGGTGATCAGTTGCCGATCATCGCGTTCAGACGCTCCATCACCTGCTCCAGCATCTCGGGGTCATTGCCCGCAGCTTCCAGCAGCCCTTCGATGATCGTGCGGTCGGTCATGTTCAGGCCAGCCGCCTCGATCCGCGAGCGGATGGCGTCGGTCGACAGGTCAAGCCCAAGCTCCTGGACTTCCAGCGCCTCGTCGATGGCCTCGACCGTTTCTTCAGCGCCTTCTTCCGACAGGTCCTGCTCGGCGTCGTCCAGCGCGTCCTCGACAGCGGCTTCGTCAGGCTGCGCGGCATCGTCATCCCCCAGCACATCCTGGGTCATGTCATCGACCGTATCGGTGAAGCTGTCGACCGTGCCGTCAACGGCTTCCTCGACGGTTTCCTGCGCCTCATCGGTCACGTCATCAAGCAGTTCCTCGACGCCCGGCTCTTCCTCGAGGGCGGCATCGTCACCCGGCAGCGGTGCTTCTTCCGGCTCAGTCTGTTCAACCTCGGGCTCGGTCACCTCGGGCTCGGTCGCTTCGGGTTCTACCAGCAGATCCTCGGCATCATCATCGGTTGCTTCCGGCTCTGTCAGAAGCTCCTCGGTTTCCGGCTCGGGCTCGGGTTCGGGCAGCAGTTCCTCGACCTCGGGATCAATCTCCGGCTCTGTGGCCATCGGTTCCAGCGGTTCGGGTGCCTGCCGCGACTGCAGCCCCAGCCACAGGCCAAGCGCAGCAACCGCAGCGGCAATGACGACAAGAAGTGATTTGTTCATGGCCCTGTCCTTCCATACAGACACATTCTGCGCCGGGCTATGACAGAATTCCCCGCTGTTTCAAGCCCGTGATGCGCATGCAGGCAGGAACAAGCACGTTACTGCGCACGAAACACAGGAATTTCGCGCAGTGGGGCTTGATCTTCGCGCTTGAATCACGGATTGCGCCGCACTAGAAGGTTAAGGCTCAAGATAACCGCAAAAGGAACGCCACCATAGCCCGCAGACCGCATAATGCCCCGCCGACCCGCGACACCGGACCCCGCGTCAACAGCCGCATCCGGGCGCCCGAAATCCGCCTGATCGGGGCCGAAGGTGAAAATCTCGGGGTTGTGAAACCCGTGCAAGCCATGGAAATGGCCGAAGAGGCCGGGCTGGACCTTGTCGAAATCTCGCCCAATGCGACCCCGCCGGTCTGCAAGATCATGGATTTCGGCAAGTTCAAGTATGAGCTGCAAAAGCGCGAGGCCGAAGCGCGCAAGAAGCAGAAGACCATCGAGGTCAAGGAAGTCAAGTTCCGGCCCAACACCGATACGCATGACTATGACGTCAAGATGCGCAATGTCACCCGCTTCCTTGAAGGTGGGGACAAGGTGAAGGTCACGCTGCGTTTTCGCGGGCGCGAGATGGCGCACCAGAATGTTGGCGCAGAACTGCTGCGCCGCGTTGCCGCCGATATCGATGAAATCGGCAAGGTCGAGAACATGCCCAAGATGGAAGGGCGACAGATGATCATGATCATCGCCCCGCGCTGAGCACATCGCCGGCGTTACGGATAAGGCCACGGTGCGGCGCGCACCGTGGCTTTTTTCTGCCTGTCAGGCCAGCGCGGCCTCGACGGCCTCGGCCAGCCGGCCCGTGATCTCGGCAATATCCGATTCGGTCACGATGAAGGGCGGGGCCAGCAGCACATGATCGCCGCGCACCCCGTCAATCGTGCCGCCCATCGGATAGACCATCAACCCGCGCGCCATTGCCTCGGCCTTGATCCTTGCGTGCAGCTTGCGCTCGGGCGCGAAGGGTTCCTTGCTGTCGCGGTCAGCCACCAGCTCGATCGCCTGAAACAGCCCCCGCCCCCGGATATCACCGACATGGCTATGCTGGCCGAACGCGGCCTGCAGCCCCTCACGCAGCCGCCCGCCCATGACCTGCACATTGGCCAGCAGGTTGTCGCGCGCAATCACCTCCTGCACCGCCAGCCCGGCGGCGGCGGCCATCGGGTGGCCCATATAGGTGTGTCCGTGCTGGAAAAACCCCGACCCGCCCGCAAAAGCGTCATGGATGCGCTGGCCCAGCAGCACAGCGCCCACAGGCTGATAGCCGCCCCCAAGCCCCTTGGCGATGGTCAGCAGGTCGGGCGCGATGCCATCCGCCTCGCAGGCATACATATGCCCGGTCCGGCCCATGCCGCACATGACCTCATCCAGGATAAGCAGCACACCGTATTTGTCGCAGATTGCGCGGATGCGCTGGAAATAATCGGCCACGGGCGGCACCGCCCCCGCTGTCGCCCCCACAACGGGTTCGGCGACAAAGGCCGCCACGCTGTCGGGGCCGAGTTCGAGGATTTTCTCCTCCAGCTCACCGGCTGCGCGGGCAGCATAGGCGGCATCGCTTTCGCCGTCCTGCTGTTCGCGATAGGCAAAGCAGGGTGCAATGTGATGGGCCTGCATCAAGAGCGGCTTGAACTGCGCGCGGCGCCATTCATTGCCGCCTGCGGCCAGCGCGCCCAGCGTGTTGCCGTGATAGCTTTGCCGCCGCGCGATGATGTGGCGGCGCTGCGGCTGGCCGATTTCGGTGAAATACTGGCGCGCCATTTTCAGCGCGGCCTCGACCGCCTCGGACCCACCCGAGACGAGATAGACATGGCTCAGCCCCTCGGGCGCAGTGGCGATCAGCCTCTCGGCCAGTGCCTCGGCCACATCGGTCGTGAAAAAGCCGGTATGGGCATAGGCCAGCCGGTCAAGCTGATCATGCAGCGCGGCGATCACATCGGGATGGCCATGGCCCAGACAGGACACGGCCGCCCCGCCCGACGCATCGATATAGCTGCTGCCGTCGGCATCGGTGAAGCGGATGCCTTCGGCCGCAACGGCGCGGCGGGGCGGGTGGTGGATCGAACGGTGCAGCAAGCGGGTCATGGGTGCGGGCCTTGGCAAATAAGCGTGACGATCCCGCAGCCCTAGCAAAGCCGGATATGCGCGCGCAACGCCTGTTTGCGCGCGCGACGCGCAATTCCCTGCGACTCAGGACGGGCGGCCCTGTGCGGGAAACGCCTCTTCCCCGTGCTCGAACGCGGTGCCATGTGCCAGCAGGCACATCCGCCCGTCGGGCAGGGTAACGGTAATGGTCCAGCGCGCATCATCCTTGGCGGCGAATGTCTCCATCACCACTTGCCCCGCCAGCCCCATGGCGCGGCGTGTCTGCTGCTGCGCGGCGATCCGGTCCAGCACATGCGCGCGCGGCCCGCATTGCAGCCCCTGCGCAACGGCTGGTGTTGTGGTGAGCGCCAAGGAAATGGCAAGGATGGCAATGGGTGCACGCATGGTTGGTCCCCCTGTTAAGCATGACGCAGCTTGCAGCCTGCCAGCCGAGAACGAAAACGAGGTTAACGCTGCGTGCGCAGCCGGAATATGCTGCAATGCGGCACTTTCGGCCTTGTCATTTGTGACCGGAAATGATGGACAGGCGACATAATATTTCGCCAAGGAGCAGAATCATGCAGACGCGCCCCTTCCGGTCCGTGCTATACATCCCCGGTTCCAAAGCGCGCGCGCTGGAAAAGGCCATGGGCCTGCCCGCCGATGCGATCATCTTCGATCTCGAAGACGCCGTCGCGCCTGACGAAAAAGGTAAGGCGCGCGTGCTGCTGGCCGAGACGCTGCAAGGCCGCGATTATGGCGCGCGCGCAAAGCTGGTGCGGATAAATGCGCTGTCCTCCGAATGGGGCGCGGAGGATCTGGACGTGATCGCCAGCGCCCGGCCCGAGGCGATCCTGCTGCCCAAGGTCGATACCGCCGCGCATGTCGAGGATCTGGCGCGGCGACTGGACGCACGCCCCGAGACGGCAGAGACGCAGATCTGGGCGATGATGGAATCGCCCATGGGCGTGCTGAATGCGCTGTCCATTGCGCAGGCGCCGCGCATGGCGGGGGGCGTGATGGGTACGAATGATCTGGCCAAGGATATGGGCTGCCGCTTTCGCCCCGACCGCCTGCCGCTCCTGAGCGCGCTGCAACTGCCGCTGATGGCGGCCAAATCCGCCGGGATCGTGGCCGTGGACGGGGTGTATAACGCGTTCAAGGATACGGAGGGGCTGCGCGCGGAATGCGAACAGGGCCGCGACATGGGCTTTGACGGCAAGACGCTGATCCACCCCGCGCAACTGGACATCGCCAATGAGGTCTTTGCGCCCACCGAGGCCGAGGTCACGACCGCCCGCCGCCAGATCGCCGCCTTTGAAGAGGCGAAGGCGCGCGGTGAAGGGGTGGCGGTTGTGGATGGAAAGATCGTCGAGAATCTGCATATCGTGACGGCACAGCAAACCCTGGCACGGGCCGAAGCCATTGCCGAGATGACGGAGTAGCCACATGGGAACCCTGATCCTGATACTGGGCGTCGCGCTCTGGGCGGGCGCGCATTTCTTCAAACGCCTCGCGCCTGAACGGCGGGCGGCGATGGGCGAGTCCGGCAAGGGCGCGGTTGCGGGCGCGCTTCTGGTCTCGATCGTGCTGATGGTGATCGGCTACCGCATGGCCGACCCGATCTGGCTATGGGTGGAACCGTTCTGGATGGTCCATCTGAACAATCTGCTGGTCTTTGTCGGCTTCTACCTGTTCGCCGTGTCGGGGCTGAAGACCAATCTGCACCGGCGCATCCGGCATCCGCAGCTGTCGGGCTTCAAGGCCTGGGGGATTGCGCATTTGCTGGTGGTGGGCACGCTGCAGGGGGTGATCCTGTTCGGCGGGCTGCTGGCCTGGGCGGTGGCCTCGGTCATCGTGATCAACCGCGCGCAACGCGACTGGACGCCCCCGCCCGAGGCCGCGATGTGGCGTGAGGGCGTGGCCCTGGTGGGCGCGCTGTTTGCGATGCTGGTCGTGGGGCAGATCCATGGCTGGCTGGGTGTCTGGCCGTTTGGCGGGGGGATGTGATGCAGGTTTACCGATTGCTGAGCGAGGATGACACGTCTGCCTTTTGCCACAAGGTGAGCGAGGCGCTGTCCAGGGGCTGGGTGCTGCATGGCAGCCCGGTCTATGCCTATGACGCGGGGCGCGGGGTGATGCGTTGCGCGCAGGCCGTGGTGAAAGAGGTTGACGGGACCTATTCGCCCGAGCTGAAGCTCGGAAACCTTTGAGTGGCGCGGGCTGCGCCCGCGCGTTTTTTGAGTATTTTTGGCAAGATGAAGGGGCACGGCATGGGCAAGACCAATCCCGGTCGGTTTTTTGAGGATTATCGTGTCGGGCAGGTCATCGCACATGCTGTGCCGCGCACGATCTCTGGCGGAGAGCGGGCGCTTTATCATGCGCTTTATCCC
>PWWF01000227.1 GCA_003561595.1 Paracoccaceae bacterium
CTGCCGCGTCTCGGATGTGGCAAGCTGCGAATGCAGGCGTTCGAACTCGCTGCGCGCGTTGCCGCGTTGGCCCGAATTCAGATAGGCATAGGCGCGCAGGATCGCCAGATCCCGCCGCAAAGAGCCTGTGATATCCTCCATCGCGTTGAAATAGCCGACGGCCTGCCGGTAATCCCCGGCGCGAAAGGCCCGTACACCGCGCTGGTCCAGCACGATGGCCTCGACCTCGTTATGCTGGCTCTCGTTCAGCCGAACCTGCGATGCGACCTGCGCGGCTTGTTCGGTCATGTTCATGGACAGATAGGCCAGCGCCAGCCCGTAATGCGCATCGCGGCGGACATTCGGGCCCAGCGAATCGCCCGCCCGCGCGGCGGCCTGAAAGCCGGTTATCGCCTCGGTCGGGCGGTCATGACCAAAGGCGCACCAGGACCGCTCATACAGCACCTCGAGCGAGCGGGGCGATTGCGACGCGGCAAGGCAGCGGGCGTATTGTTCCTGCTCTTTCAGCCTGCGCACCTCGGAGATGCGGTTGTCCCCGCGCAGCGGCAGCGACCCGGCATCGGGCGCCGGTCTGGCAGGCTGCGGCGACGATGCCGGAGTTGAGGATTGTGCCGGGGCTTGCGACGCAGTCTGCTGCGCGCCTCCGCCACCGCCCAGCAAACGCTGTTGCAACTGATCCAGCTGGTCTTTCGCGCCGGAATTGGCCGAATGCGCAGCCTGGAACAACTCGCGCATCTCGGATGCCGAGGCAACAGCGCTGGCTTTCTCCAGCGTTGTCTGCATCTGCTCATAGCGCGGGCAGGACTGGACCGTGTTGCGATACGTCGTCAGCGCAGGCCCTTTCTGCCCGGCCAGCACATACATATCGGCCAGAAGCCACGCATTGTTGATCCGCTCGCAGCTCATCAGTTGCGGGCTGCGCCGGGCGATGGCGATGGCGCGGGTGGCATCGCGCGCGCCGGTTGCCGCATCGAAACTGTCCTGCGCCTCGTTGGTTTCCAGCACACGCAGCATGTCCGAAGGCGGCGTCCAGCCCGCCACGCGGCGTCGGCCCTGATCGATCAGGTCGCGTGCGCCGTCATAATCGCGCCGCTCGATCTGACGCCAGATCGCAGCCTCATCCACTGCGCTTTGCGACCCGGACGCGAGCAGCTCGTTCAGATCGGATGGCGGCGTCCAGTCGGGAAAGGCAATGCGCAGGCGGCGCAATTCGGCCTGCGCAGCCGCCTGATCCCCCTGCTGCATGTAATAGCGCAACGCGCGCAGATCGTCGTTGCTTTGCGCGAGTGCCGGGGTGGATGGCAGCAGACAGGCGGCCAGCAGCAGCGCGCAAAGCCGGTTGGGGCGGCGGAACTTCGGGATCAGGGTCATAGCGGCACACATTCTGGCGATGCTTCAAGAACTGCGATCATTGCAAAAAGCTGCAAGGTCGCGGGGTAATAGGGCTGGCTGGCTGTGAACGGGGGCAAGGCCGCCCCGTGATCGTTGCGATTGGCGCAGACCGACAGACCGGCAAGCGCCTGATAGCCGGGATCGGCACTTGTCTCTAACACCAGCCCCGAAAGCGGTTCGATCACCGTGGGGGCCGACCGGCCGGGTTCGACCTGCCGTTCATAAACCCGCGCGATCTGGCGCACAGCGCGATGCGTGTGCAGGCGCGACCAGATCAGGAACAGCGGCACGCGCATCGCCTCATAACCAGCATTCGACGGCAGGTCGGCAGCGGGGCGCATCCCGTCCTCAGAAATATCGACCCAGTCGGGCACCAGCCCGTCAGCGGCCAGTTCATCCAGCAATGCCTCGCCTGCCTGCGCACAGGCGGCCAGCTTGCTGACCCCTGTTGCGGCGGCAAGCTCGCGCATGGCAAGGGGCATGTAGTAGGACGGATTGATCGTGATGCGGTCATCATGGGTAAAGCCATGTTCCGCAGGCAGAAACAGCAGTCGCCCCCCGGCGCCGGGCATGGGCATGATGCAGGTCTCGGCCAGCGCATCGACGATGTCCTGTGCGCGGCGCAGATAGCTGCGCTGCCCGAATTTGGCGCCCGCGCGCGCCAGTGCCCAGGCATAGAACAGATCGCCGTCGCTGGCATTGTTGCGGTCGGGCACCGGGTTCGCCTCGGCCGGTAGCCAGCGCCATGCCAGCAGCGCATCCGAGCGGATGGCCAGATGGCGTTCGGTCCATTCAAACATACGCTCGAACGCGCTCTCATCCTCGAAGAAACTGGCCAGGACCATCCCGTAGCCCTGCCCCTCGGAATGGCTGGCCTCTTGCTGCAAGGTATCGACCACACGCCCGTCAGCGCGCAGGAATGCGTCTTTCCAAGCCTCCCAGATCGGGCGCAGGTCTTCCACGCTTTGGGCATCGCTGCGCGCGAGCGCACCCCCGGCAGTGGACATGCCCGCAAACGCCGCAAGGGATTTCAGCAACATACGTCGTTTCATCACGCTTTTTCCCTTGTCGAAATAACCAGCCGCAGCGCCACCAGTGCAGAGAGCATGGCCATGCCCAGCATCATGATCGTGAAGAAAATCGGACGGGCCGAGACGAAATTGCCCAGCGCGTAGCGGAAGTTTTCGCGCGACCAGGGCTCCAGCAGGACCGGGCGGACATCGGGGGCCTGCCAGTTCTGCCAATGCCCCTGATGATCCAGCACCGAGACCTGACCACGCGGCCCCCCGCCAAAGCTCCGGACGGACGCAATTGCGTGCGAAATCGCGTGAATATCGGTATCCGGGCCGCGCAGCATCCAGATTTCCTGGGGTCGATCCGGGTCAAGCTGGAACAGGACCGCCTGCCCGCGCTGATCGGCCAGCCAGTCGTTCAACGGATCGCCACTATGTGGAAAGACACGGCTGAAAAACCGCTCCGCGCGATCCGTCAGTTGGGTCCAGACTGCGGAGAAGGCCAGCGCGACGTTCTGCCCCTGTTGTCGCGGGGCATGGAATGGATCATCAGGCCGCTGTGCCACATTCTGCGCGGTTGTTTCATCGCTATCAGGCGGCAGCACGACATTTTCCAGCAAGCGCCGTTCGGGACGATGGCTGGCAACCGGGATCGCGCCCAGATCCTGCATCGAAACCAGGTGCAGGGTCGCGGGACGGATCTCGGCACCACCGCGAGCAAAGGCTGCCGACAAGGTGGTGACATCGGTCTGCGAATAGGCGCGCGCGCTCAACTCGTTCACGCGCAAACTGTCCGGGGAAAGCGCGCTGAAGGCAACGCTCATGTCGGGGATGGACATGGACGGGCTGTAGGGCACTTCGAGGGTCGAGCTGTCCGAAATGCGCAGGAACGGGTCATCACTGCCGGGACAGGGCAGATCATCCGGATCGCCCGGCACGAACATCTCGAATGTCAGCAGATTGACTCCCGGATGCATCAACCGGGCCTCGAAATCGATCGGGAAGCTGGTGATCGGTGTCCCGCCCTCGTCGCGCAGCGGCAGCAAGCGCACGGTGGTGCCATTCACCTGCAAGAGCAGCATCGCGCCTTCGGGCAGGTTCTTGGCATAGGCGTAGTCCAGATTGATGCGCGCCTTGGCCGCCGTCAGCACCAGCCAGTCGGAGGGCAGCCGGAACGGATAGGACCGCACGGCATAGCGCTGGGAAAATGTCTCGGTCGGGACGCCGAAACTGGCGAAACTGGCAGGCTCGCGGGGCGTGATCTGCGCGACGGATCGCTGATGCGGCGCGGGTTCCAGCTCTGTGAGGGTTTCGAACAGGTCCGCCGGGTCCGTTCCTTGCGCCACCTCCAGCGTCAGGACGATGGCGCCGTCACCGCCCTTGCGAAAGGAGACGCGGCTTTCATGCGCGGGCAGGACCGTGACGCGGGCGCGCGCGGGCCTGTCTGCGGCCAATGTCCAGTGATCGGGAAAGGCAAACACGATCGGCGCCCCGGCAAGTGCGCTGTTGAAGCGGCGCACCAGAAAATCGCGCCATTTGCCCTTTTCCTGACCCAGCGCTGACAGGCCCCGAATCTCGACCAGGCGGTCACCCGCGGCCTGGGCCGCCAGCGCCATGATGAAGCTTTCGGCATCCGCGCCTGTCACGTCATGGTCCACCACCATCCCGCTGCGCGACAGGTCGATATCAGTCCACAGATCGAATGACGGCTCTGGCCCGCAGAAGATGCGGTGATGCTGGCGAAACTCCACCCGCACATCATTGCGCCCGGCGCGCAGCAAATCAGGGTGCAGCACGAAATCATCGCTGCCGAAACCCTCGATATGGGTCAGATCGCGGGTCGCGACCTCTTCGTCATTGACGAAGATGCGCATATGCGAGCGTTCGGGCAGGTTGTGAATGCCCGATACTGTGGTCAGTCGTAGCACGTGCCGCTCCATGCCATCGACGGTATAAAGGTTGAAATTGACGACCTCTCGCTCGCCCGAGACGCGGGCAATGGCACCCGACTGCCTCTGGCCCGGATCCAGCATCCGCAATGGCGTGATCCAGTGGTCGGCCGTATCGGCAGGTACATCACGCCCGGATACGCCTCCTTTCCGGCGCAGGGATTGCAACCGCTCGCGATGCTGAGACTCCGACAGGGCGGGCAGGCTGAGACCATCATCATCGGGCAGTTCGATCAGGCGCTGATCCGCCGCCGCCTGCGGCGCCAGACCGGCCAGACCAAGCGCCAGACCGATCACGCCCAGTGTCAGCGCATGGGGACGGGACGGGATCATCGCTGTTCCTCCAATCCTGTGGTTGGCGGTGCCATCCGTTTCAGGGACATGCCCGGCATCGTCGCGAAACTGTCGGGGGCGGGCATGTCGGGATTGGGAATTTCGGGATCGAATGTCTCGCCAAAGGCCAGCAGATGCGCAGGCTGTGTCGTCTCGATCTCGCGGCGGCGCGCGCGTTCTTCGGCGGCTTGCTGGCGCGCGGGTTCGGCGATCAGCGCACGCATGGTGTGGAACACCGATGTAAAGGCAAGGCCGACCACATACACCATGCCCTTGAGCATCGGCATGGGCTTGTTCTTTCGCGCGCGCTCCTGCTCCCAGATTGCGCTGTTGCCGAAGATCAGATGCGCCACCGTCTCGCGGGTCTTGAAGGGCTGGTCGCGGTCATAGCAGACGCCCACGCGGATCCCCCCATTCTCGCGCACGACATATTTGACCTGCACGCGCACTGCGTTTTCCAGATGCGGCGATTGCGGAAATTCGGGTGTGAAGTAGAACACATAGCCCCGGCTGATCGTGGCCATTTCCTTCAGGTCGGTATCGGGCCCTGCAACAAGCTGGAGGCTGGCCCCGCTGGTCGAGGAATCGAGCACCTGCGCGCACACGAAGCTGAACGACCCGTTCCGCCCGATGGCCGCCACGGCCGGCACGTCCATCTTGACGCGCGGCACTTCGCGCCGCTGCTGGCGCTCGGCAATGGCGCGCAGCGCCGCCGAGAGGATGATGAAGTTGAACACGGCCCAACCGCCCACGATCATCAGGATGTTCTGATCGCCCGGAAACATCACCCAACGCACGCCGGCCGCGACAACGCCCAGCCCGGCCAGCGCCCAGACAAGCAGCAGCGGCTGGTAGATCGGCGAGATGAAATCCTCTTCAAGAACCTCATCCTTGGCGGTCACATTGAATTTTGCCCCGCGCGGCTTGAAAAGCGTGCGCAGCACGACACCCGAGAGATAGGGCGCCTGCGCGGTTTCATACAATTCCGAGATCAATGGCCATCGCACGCGCGAATAAAGCGCATTCTGCACCATGAAGCTGATCGCCATATAGGCGCCCATATAGACCATCACTTCCTGAATGGTCGCCACGAAGATCTGCAGCCCGAAGAAGAGATAGGCCAGCGGTGCAAGGATGAAGGTCATCCGCACCAGCGGGAACAGCCAGAAGGTCATCGAGTTCAGGTAACACAGCCGCTGGCTCAGGCTCATGCCCTTGCGCCGCAGCGGGTTCTTGAGCCGCAGAAGCTGCATCATCCCCGCCGCCCAGCGCCCGCGCTGCTGGATGAAGCTGACAAAGCTTTCCGGCTGCAACCCCGCGATCATGGCATGATCGACATAGATGCTCTTCCAGCCCTGCGAGTGAATCTCAAGCGCGGTTTCCGCGTCCTCGGTGATCGTCTCACCCGCAAAGCCGCCCACGGAATCCAGCGCCGCGCGCCGGATCACGGCGGCAGAGCCGCAGAAGAACGCGCCGCCCCAACGGTCCAGCCCGCGATGGCCCTGGTGATAGAACATCTCGTTTTCGGGCGGGCAGTCCTTGCGCAGCCCGATATTGCGCTCGACCGGGTCGGGGTTGAGGAAGAAATGCGGTGTCTGGACCAGAAACAGCTTGGGGTCCTCGACAAAATAGCCGACCGTGCGGGCCAGAAAATCGCGGCTGGGCACATGGTCGGCATCGAACACCACGACCAGATCGCCAGTCAACCGCTCCAGCGCGGCGGACATGTTGCCCGCCTTGGCGTGTTCGTTGCGCGCGCGCGTGGAATAGACGACCCCCAGTTCCGCGCAGAGCGCCTGCAACTCGGCCCGCCGGGCGCGCGATTTTTCCGCCAGCTCCGGATCATCACTGTTGCAGCGCTGGTCGGTGCCGCCGTCATCACACAGCACAACCGTGCGCTTGCTGGCCGGGTAATGCATGTTCTTGGCCGCTGACAGTGTGATCGAGAGCATCTCGACCGGCTCGTTATAGCTGGGCACCAGAATATCGACGGTCGGCAGATCAGCGGCCATGACGCGCGGGGGCAACTTGCGCTCAACCGGGTCCGCCGTGATGAAGGAACTGATGAAGAACACGCCGATCGCGTAGGTTTCCACCACCAGAAGCGCCAGCGCGATCGCAAAGGACAAGGGCATGTCCATCGGCGGCAGGGTTTCCGTCACCCGCCAGGCCCAGTAACGCATGACAACCGCACTGGCGATGGCCAGCAGCATGAATCGCGCCATGATATTCTTCATGGTAAAGGGCTTCAGCAAGGCCACCCCGATGACCGCGAACAGGCCCAGCGCGCCCTGTACTGTAGTCGATGTCGGCGTGCTTGCCATAATCGCCAGCGGAACAAGCATGGCGAACCAGACCAACGCGAGCAGGATCTCGACGGGGCGCAGCTTGCGCGTGGCTATCAATAAGCTCATGCTGGAAAATCCCTTTATCAAATCAGCCGGACCGGGGTGCGCCCAGTCCAAAGGCAGACGCCCCCAGCGGCGCAAGCGCATCATCGACACTGCCGGGCACGCAGTTGCGCATCATCATGTCCAGCGCAGAGGCGCCGCGCGGCAGGGCCCGCCCGCCGGTCTGTCCCCGCCGGAATGCCAGCACGCAGGTCAGGCTGCCGCCGGGGCGCGTGACCGCGTAAGTGATGTCGCCATGCGAATCCGAACGCGCTGTCAGCGACGATTCCGACACGCCCGAAAACGGCGAAGGCGTGCCCCCGAACTGGCGCAGGACATCGGCCAGAACCAGCCGCGACCGGCTGGCACTGCGCGCGGTCTGCGCCCGCAGCAGGATGACATTCTCACCCGAAAGAGAGGTTTCATTGGGCAGTGTGACGCGCTGTTCGGTCGCGACCCCAAGATCGCGCTCCATCACCATAAGCGCCTGGGGCACGTTCACATAGGCGCGCGACGCCTGCACGATGCGGTATTCGGTCAGCGCCTCTGCCTCTTCGGTCGGCGAATTGCCCGACACGCTTTGCGCCACCTCGCAGCCGGTCAGAACCGCGCCCGCAACACAAGCCACAACGCATGCGCGCAGTTTTCCAGAAATCGATATATGTTCCATTGCCCTGCCCGTGGGGCCGCGCCACTGCACATTCCACACGCCATCAAGCGTGCGGATGTGCAGAACCACCTTGGTCGGTTGACCAGCCCGTTCTTGCCTTGTCTGCCTCAGTTACCTGATCCCTTCTTGCCGAGGGATTCAGGCGGTATTGTGTTTAATTTCTTGTCCAATGACGGCGTTTTGGCCGGATTAGATTGCAACCATAATACCTTAAGTCGTCTGTGTCAGGCAACATACTCAATAACAGGATCAGCCTGACACTACCCCAAGTAGAATGGGCCCGCCCCCGCATTCATCCCCAAGTAGAGCTGCGCAGCACAGCCCGATCAAAAACCTGTGTTTTTCTGCCAGATATCGGGAAATGGCGTCTCTGGCATCAATATGTAGCACCGCAGCGCCGCGGGACGATTTGTGACGCGCACGCAACACTCAGCGATGCGCGCGCAGTTTTCCCAGCTCGCGATCCAGCACATTGCGCAGCTTGTCCACGGCACCGGTCACTGCCGATTGCAGATTGTCCGAGGCATGGGTCGCGCTGACGGGCTGGCGACCTTGCAGACGCGCCTCGACCATACAGCGTTTGTCATCAGCGCCATGCTTGGTCGCGCTTTCATCCTTCAGATGCACCTCGATACGGGTGATCGGGTCGGCAATATTGCCCAGCTTCGACTGCAGGACCGATTCGACAAAGCGCACGACATCCTCGCGCCCGGCAATGTTGTTGTCCGTGTTGACCTGAATATGCATGGGTATCCTCCATCATCTACAGGTTTTACCTATGTGCGCCCTGTCGCCCGCGCAATGCTCAGGCGCGCAGATATTCGATCAGCACACATTCGGGCGCGTCGCTGCGCAGGATATGCCGGGCCGCGACACGCCAGTCCTGCGGTGACAGGGCCGGAAAGAAGGTATCGGCGTCCGGCACATCAAGCCCCACCTCGGTCATCAGCACGCGATCCGCCTGCGGCAGGAACCCCTCGTAAATGCCTGCCCCCCCGATGGCGTAGTGGCGCATATACCCGCGGGCATGCGCCTCGGCGCGCGCATTCCCGAATGACGTGCAGAGCGCATCGTCGCCCACTCCGCCCGCGCGTGACGTCACGACAATATTCAGCCGTCGCGGCAATGGGCGGCGGGGCAGGCTTTCCCATGTGCGCCGCCCCATGATGATCGCGCCGCCCAGCGTCTCGCGCTGAAAGGCCGCCAGATCCTCGGGCGCGTGCCACGGGATGGTATTGTCCTTGCCGATGGCCCCGTTGCGCGCGCGGGCAACAATGACAGTCAGCATGGCTCAGACCGCCACAGGCGCGCGCAAGGCCGGGTGCGGGTCGTAATCCACGATCTCGAAATCCTCATACCGGAAATCGAAAACACTCTCGGGGCGGCGCAGGATGCGCATGTGTGGCAGTGCGCGCGGGCTGCGCGAAAGCTGCGTGCGCACCTGCTCCATATGGTTGGAATAGATATGCGCATCCCCCATTGTGTGCACGAACACGCCCGGCTGCAGCCCGCAGACCTGCGCCAGCATCATCTGCAACAGCGCATAGGACGCGATGTTGAACGGGACGCCCAGAAACATGTCGGCCGACCGCTGATAAAGCTGCAGGTGCAATTTGCCATCCAGCACCCGAACCTGCCAAAGGGTATGACAGGGCGGCAACGCCATTTCGCCCAGATCGGCCGGGTTCCAGGCAGAGACGATCAAACGGCGGCTGTCGGGGCTGGTGCGGATCTGTTCAACCAGCGCGGCGATCTGGTCCACCCCGCCGAAATCGCGCCATTGCTTGCCATAGACCGGGCCCAGATCGCCCGCGTCATCGGCCCATTCATTCCATATTCGGACACCATTTTCCTGCAGATAGCGGATATTCGTATCGCCGGACAGAAACCACAGCAACTCGTGGATCACCGATTTCAGATGCACGCGCTTGGTCGTGACCAACGGAAAACCCTCGGCCAGATCAAAGCGCATCTGCATGCCAAAGACCGAAAGCGTGCCGGTTCCCGTCCGGTCCTCTGCCGGGGTGCCATGCTCCAGGACAAAGCTCAAGGCTTCCAGATATTGCTTCACGCATCCCCCCGCATACTTCATGATGTGCCAAGCCATCACATTGCCCGGATTCGCCCCCCAAGAAAAGAGGGCGCATGCGCTTGCACCCCTGTCTGTGCGCTTTATTGTGTCGGCACAGGTGTCTTCGCTGCCCGCGCGCGCGCGGACAATATCGCGACAGGACAAGGGAAACGAAAGATGAAATATCTGCACACCATGGTCAGGGTCAAGGATCTGGACCGTGCCATCGCCTTCTACAAACTGCTCGGGTTGGAAGAGACCCGCCGCATCGACAATGACAAGGGGCGCTTCACGCTTGTCTTCCTCGCCCCACCGGGCCAGCCGGAATGCCCGGTCGAGCTGACCTATAACTGGGACGGAGATGAGGGACTCCCCTCGGACAGCCGCCATTTTGGCCATCTCGCCTATCGGGTGGAAGATATCTACGCAAAATGCGCTGAACTGCAGGCTGCCGGTGTCACGATCAACCGCCCCCCGCGCGACGGACGGATGGCCTTTGTGCGCTCACCCGACAATATCTCGATCGAATTGCTGCAGGAAGGCGATGCGCTGCCCCCAAAGGAACCCTGGGCCAGCATGGAAAACACCGGGCATTGGTGAGTCAGCCTCTGGTCGCAGGCGGGGTGGGGGCGAAAAAGATGCCGTCATCCGCCACAGCCTGCACGGTCGCGGCGCGCACCATCTCGTGTTCCTGCGCATAAGCGTAGGACAGGGACATGTCGCATAGCTGGTTGATCAGCCGCGGCACGCCGCCCGTCAGGTCATGCACCTTCATCGCGGCCTGCTTGCTGAACACGCCCGGACGCCCCCCGGCCACGCGCAACCGGTGCGCGATGTATTTCATCACCGTGTCGGCTTCCATATAAGACAGGTGGTAATTCGCCGCGACGCGTTGGGCGAACTGCACCAGCGCGGGCCTGCGGACATTATCGCGCAGTTCCGGCTGCCCGATCAGAAACAGCTGCAGCACCTCTTCCTTGCCCAGATTGATGTTGGTCAGCATGCGCAGCTCTTCCAGCGCCTCATGGGACAGGTTCTGCGCCTCATCGATCACCAGCAGAACGCGGCGCCCCTCATTGTATTCCTGCACAAGGAATTCCTGAACCCGCTGGAACTTGCTCTCCTCATCGATGTCGTCCTTGGTCAGTTCCGGCAGCAACCATTGCAGGATCTCGCGCGCCTGCGGCCTTGTATTCGTCACCAGCGCGATCGAGAGCGTGTCATCCTCTTCGATCTCGGCGATGAAATGCTGCAGCAGGATCGTCTTTCCTGCACCGATCTCGCCGGTCAGCAGCGTGATCGGCGCACGCGTGGCCAGACCATATTGCAGCATGGTATAGGCCCCGCGCGCTGCGTCGGACCAGTACAGGAATTCCGGGTCCGGCGTCAGCGAGAATGGGCGCTGATGAAACCCGAAATGGTCGAGATATGAACTGAAGCCGTGCGACATGATCCCAGCAGTCAAGAACAGCACATCCGGTTTGTGCTGGTCATATCGGTTACAGTTGCGGTGTGGCGCCAATCAAGCCGAAATGCGTTAAATCAGCGGCAATCCTGCCATCAACTGCACAGGCAACCGATTCGCCCCCTGCCCGCCGCCTGATTGAAACAGTTCTGCCCGGATGGCGCCGCGCGCAACGAAAACCACGGTTTGACGCAACAGAATATTCGCATTCTGCATTTTGTTTTCAGTCCATGGACAACAAATTCTGTGCATTTGGCAAATGCGCTCAATTGTGGCGAAATTCGCGTGATGCCTGCCATGAAAATAGCTAACACCGTCTTAACGCCGGTGTGAGTTCTGGATGTTCGGTCCACCACTCGACAGCCGTGCTGAGAGACTACGGAAAGCGGTGGGTTAGACGATGGGATTGCCAGTTCAAGTTGCCAAGTATCTGACACGTCAGGATGGTTATGTCACCTCCAAGCGCTCGTCAGAGCATGTCCTGAATGGCGGGGCCTATCGTCTGTTCGGCAAACGCCTGCTGGATCTGGGAATGCTTTTCCTGATGCTGCCGATCGTCCTGCCGGTCATCGTATTGGTGACGCTCGCGCTGCTGATCTCGGGCCAGACCCCCTTTTATACGCAGAAACGGCTTGGGCGTGACGGGCGCGTGTTCCGTATCTGGAAATTCCAGACCATGTATCCCGATGCCGACCGGATGCTGGAAATCATTCTCGACTCGGATCCCGCCCGCAAGGCGGAATGGCAGGCCACCCAGAAGCTCAAGAACGATCCGCGGATCACATGGGTCGGGCATTTCCTGCGCAAGACCTCGATCGATGAACTGCCGCAATTGTGGAATGTTCTTATCGGCAACATGAGCTTGCTGGGTCCGCGCCCGATGATGCCCAATCAGAAGCATCTCTATGGCCCGACCTTTCCGGTCTATGCATCGCTGCGGCCGGGCATTTCCGGCATGTGGCAGGTGTCCGAACGCAATGAGACGCATTTCCAGCGCCGCGCCGAACTGGATATCCGCTACGCTTCGGAACTGAGCCTCAAGACCGACCTGAATCTGGTTCTGCAAACCCTCAGGACAGTCCTGCGCAGCACCGGCTACTGAGCGCGCGCCTTTTCCCACCGGATGCCGCCGCGTAAGGGTCAGAGACTTGCATCAGACAGAAGAGAGTGTCACAGCCGCGCTCATGGCACCTCGTAGCGTTTCCCTGCCCACAAAGGCCAACAGCCGCGCCGTGATCTGGCTGGTCGGGCTAAGCTGCCTGCCCGAAATCATCCTGACCCTGATCGAGGCGTCACCATTCGCCGCCGGCAATCTGCGCGGCACGGCGCTGATGCTCGGGGCTTTCTGGAACGGGCTACTTCAGGGCTGGGAACCAGTCTATCCGTTCCAGCGCGAAGCGATGTTTCTGACCTATGCGATGTTGCATGGCGGCCTGCTGCACCTGATCGGCAACATGATCGCCGTTCTGGCGCTGGGTGGTATCGCCGTGGCGCGGATCGGAGAGCGAGGTTTCCTGCTGCTCTATGCGGTCACGGCCATCAGTGGCGCAGCGGGCTTTGCCCTGCTGTCGTCAAGCGAGGCACCGATGGTCGGTGCCTCTGGCGCTGTCTTCGGGCTGATCGGGGCGTGGAAATTCTGGGAATGGCAGCTTCGCCAGCATCTGGGCAGCTCCATGCGACCTCTCTGGCGCTCACTGGTCGGTTTGGCGCTGTTGAATGTCATCCTGTGGCTGGCACTGTCAGGATTGCTGGCATGGGAGGCGCATCTGGGCGGCTTTGTCGCCGGTGTGATCTTTGCCGCAATCGTCACCCCGACGATGCGCTACCGCGTCTGACAGGGCACCTCGCTCCCATGCAAGCCGTGCCCTGCGGCGGGCTTTTTCCTCTCAGGCCGCCTCCAGCGCCGCGATGATCGCGCCGAAATCATCCGCCTTCAGCGACGCGCCACCCACAAGCGCCCCATCCACATTTCCAATGGCAAAGATATCTGCGGCATTGCCGGGCTTGACCGACCCGCCATAAAGCAGGCTCATGGCCGCATCCGGCACGGCTGCGCGCAACGCGTCATGCACTTCGGCAATCTGGTCCAGCGTGGGCGTGCGGCCCGTGCCGATGGCCCAGACAGGCTCATACGCGATGACAGTACTGGCTGCTGTCGCCCCCTCCGGCACCGACTCTTGCAATTGCCCCAGCACCACATCCAGCGTGCGCCCGGCATCCCTTTCGGCCTCGATCTCGCCCACACAAATGATCGCCACCAGCCCTGCACCATGCGCCGCGCGCGCCTTGTCAAGCACGGTCGCAGAGCTTTCGCCATGATCGGCGCGCCGTTCCGAATGTCCAAGGATCACATGCCGCGCCCCAGCATCCACCAGCATCTGCGCCGAGATATCGCCGGTATGCGCGCCCGCCTCCTGCGCGTGGCAGTCCTGCCCGCCGATCATCAGCGCGCTGCCCGCAACAGCAGCGGCCATCGGCGCAATCAATGTCGCGGGGGGACATAACAGCACGCCGCAGCCAGGCGTCGGATAGGCCTCTGCCAAGGCGCGCGCCTGATCCAGATCGGCGCGCAGCCCGTTCATCTTCCAGTTTCCGGCAGCCAGTTTGCAGGCACTCGACATGATCGCATCCCCCATTTTGCGACCAGAGTTACGCGCAAGCCCGGCGCAATGCAATCACGACCCGGCGCGGGCCGCGTCCATCTTGGCCTTCAGCGTATCGACATCATCAAACTTGATCGATTCGCCGCAGCCGCAGGCATCGGTCACATTGGGGTTGCGAAAGCGAAAGCTGCTTTCCAGAAGCCCGGTCTCATAATCGATCTCGGTGCCGAACAGGAACATCTGCGCCATCGGCTCGATCATGATCCGGGCGCCATCCTGCTCTACCACTTCCTCATGCTCGCGCAGCTCGACCGCAGGCTCCATGGTGTATTCCATCCCCGCACAGCCGCCTTTCTTGACGCCGATGCGCAGGCCGTGCGTCCCTTCCTTCTCCATCAGGCGCAGCACCTGGCGGACTGCGGCCGGGGTCAGTGTCACGGGGGATTTGCCTGGAATTGCAAACATAGTCCTGTCCTTGTCCGGGGATGTGCAAGCTGCGGCCCGCCTGCCCCCTCGCTGTTACATGAAACCCAGTTCCAGCCGCGCCTCGTCCGACATCATGTCCATGCCCCATTGCGGCTCGAACGTCATGTCGACATCGACCGTCTGCACACCGGGCACGGCACTGACCGCATCGGCAACCCAGCCGGGCATTTCCCCCGCCACCGGGCAGCCGGGGGCTGTCAGCGTCATGATGATATCGACCTCGCCGGCCTCTGATATGGTGATCGTGTAGATCAGCCCCAGATCAAAGATATTGACCGGAATTTCGGGGTCATAGACGGATTTGCAGGCCTCCACGATCGCATCGTAAAGCGGGTGGTCCGTGCTTGACGGCTTGATCAGCAACTCGCCTTCCTGTGGATCGCTCATGGTCTGCCCTCATCCAGCCTGCGCCTATACCTGACTGCAGATATAAGGATTATACCGCCCTGCGTCCAGTGGGGCAGATCACAGACTACAGGACATACCGGCTCAGATCGGCGGACCGCGCCAGATCGCCCAGATTGCGCTCGACATGGTCGGCATCAATGGTCACGCGCTCACCTGCCTTGTCGGGCGCATGAAAGGACAGTTCCTCAAATACCCGCTCCATCACGGTATACAGCCGTCGCGCCCCGATATTCTCGACCGACTGGTTCACATCGGCCGCGATTCGCGCCAGCGCGGCGATCCCGTCCTCGGTGAAACTGACCTCGACCTCTTCGGTCGCCATCAGCGCGACATACTGACGGGTCAGCGCGTTATCCGTCTCGGTCAGGATGCGGATGAAATCCGCCTCGGTCAGCGCGCGCAGTTCAACGCGGATGGGCAGGCGCCCCTGCAATTCGGGCAACAGGTCCGAGGGTTTGGCAATGTGAAAAGCCCCGCTTGCGATGAACAGGATATGGTCGGTCTTGACCGGCCCATGCTTGGTGCTGACCGTCGTCCCCTCGATCAGCGGCAGCAGGTCGCGCTGCACGCCTTCACGGCTGACATCGCCCCCGCGCGCATCCGTACGGGCGCAGACCTTGTCGATCTCATCCAGAAACACGATGCCATTCTGCTCGACCGCCTCCAGCGCCAGGGTCTTGACGGTCTCGTCATCCAGCAGCTTGTCAGCCTCTTCCGCGATCAGCAGATCATGGCTTTCGGCCACCGTGACCTTCTTGCGCACCGTGCGCCCACCCAGCGCCTTGCCGAAAATCTCGCCGATATTCAGCATCTGCCCGCCCCCCGGCTGGCCCGGCAGATCAAACATGCCGCCCATGGGGTTCGAGCTATCCGTCACCTCGATCTCGATCTCGGTATTGTCCAGCTCGCCCGAGAGAAGCTTGCGGCGGAACATCTCGCGCGTGCCCTCGCGCGCAGTCTCACCAGCCAGCGCGGCAATCACCCGGTCCTCGGCAGCCTGATGCGCGCGCGCCTTGACCTCCTCACGCATATGATCGCGCGTCATGATGATCGCGGAATCGACCAGATCGCGGATGATCTGCTCGACATCGCGCCCGACATAGCCCACTTCGGTAAATTTTGTCGCCTCGACCTTCAGAAACGGCGCACGCGCCAGCTTGGCCAGACGGCGGCTGATCTCGGTCTTGCCGACGCCGGTAGGCCCGATCATCAGGATATTCTTGGGATAGACCTCTTCCTGCAGATCATCCGGCAACTGCTTGCGCCGCCAGCGATTGCGCAGGGCGACAGCCACCGCACGCTTGGCTTCCTTCTGGCCGATGATGAACCGGTCCAGTTCGCTGACAATCTCGCGCGGGGTAAGGTCGGTCATGGAGTGTCCCTTCTTGTGCTTGCGCAGAGATAGAGGCTTGGGGGGCGGAATTGAAGGGGTTGCGCATTGCATGGTCGAAGTGTATATACAAGACACCTGCCACAGAGCGAGAGGAACACAAATGAAACTTCGTGCATGTCCAGCTGGGGCATCCGAGGGATCTAGGAACAAAAATGGATCACTTCTCTTTTCAGTGGGACGAAATCAAACGCCTATCGAACGTCAACAAACATCAGATCGACTTCGCAGATGACGCCGAAATCTTCACGGCAGATCACCTGATCCTTCCAGCACGTAGCGATATCGAGGCTCGATGGATCGCCGTCGGCGCTTTGTCAGATCAGATTATCGCTGTCATATTCACACTGCGTGAAGATGTGATCCGCATCATGTCCGCCCGAAAGGCCCGCAAAGATGAGCGAGAACGATATCAAGACCTACACGCTCGACGAAATCCGCCAGATGAAATCCCTCACTGACTGGGACAAACTGCGCGCGCAAGGCGATTACGAGGGTGAACAGGAATTTCCGGTGGACTGGACCCGCGCCGAACTGGTCACGCCAGAGCCGAAAAAAGCGATCTCGCTGCGCGTCGATCCCGATGTGCTGGACTTCTTCAAGTCACAGGGCCCCGGCTACCAGACCCGCATGAACGC
>PWWF01000087.1 GCA_003561595.1 Paracoccaceae bacterium
ATATCCTGCCCTGAGCGGCAAGCAGCCCTTCAGCACCCACTGGGCCAGCCCCGACCCCATCTTCATCTTGCCAAAAATACTCACCTGCACGCCGCCTGCACCATGCGAGTCATCGGCTATGGTGCCAAACCGAAGGCCGGGCGTGCGCAGCACGCCCGGCCTTCGGCCTCCAGCGACAGATACTTACTGCGGCGACAGGCCGCGCAAACGCTCGCCCCGCCGGCGCAACAATTCCACCACCGTCAGCAACGCGATCGAGATCAGCACCAGGATCGTCGCCACCGCCAGAATGGTCGGGCTGATATCTTCGCGGATACCGGACCACATCTCGCGCGGAATGGTGCGTTGCTCGACACCTGCCACGAACAGCACGACGACGATCTCGTCGAACGAGGTGATGAAAGCGAAAAGCGCACCCGAAATCACCCCCGGCAGGATCAGCGGCATCGTGATCTTGAAGAATGTCCGCGTGGGCGAGGCGCCCAGATTGGCCGCAGCCCGCGTCAGCGAATGGTCAAACCCTACCAGAGTCGCTGTCACTGTGATGACCACGAAGGGCACGCCAAGGGCGGCATGGGCCAGGATCACGCCCAGATAGGTGCCTGCGATGTTGATCGAGGAGAAGAAGAAGAACATCCCCGCCGCCGAGATGATCAGCGGCACGATCATGGGCGAGATCAAGAGCCCCATGATCAGCCCCTTGTACGGCATCTCCGAGCGCGACAGCCCCAGCGCGGCCAGTGTCCCCAGCGAGGTGGAAATCACCGTCGCCGCCGCCCCGATGATGAAGGAGTTCTGGATCGACCGCCGCCAGCTTGCCGAGCTGAGGAAATCCTCATACCAGCGCAGCGAGAAACCTTCGGGGTTCAATGTCAGCATCTCGCGCGTGAAGGTGAAGAAAGGCTGCGCGTTGAAGCTGAGCGGGATCATGATCAGGATCGGCGCCAACAGGAAGAAGAAGATCGAATAACAGATCACCCGAAAGGCGTAATGCCAGATCTTGTCCTTGGTGGTGTAATAGGCGGGCATGGACATGCGCGTTCTCCCCTTACCCGAATTTCAGGCTGTCAGTGCCGACCAGCCGGTTGAAGAGCCAGTAGAGCAACAGGACACCCACCAGCAGCATGGACCCCAGCGCCGCCGCAAGACCCCAGTTCAGCGATTGCTGGATATGGCGCGCGATCTCGTTCGAGATCATGCGCCCGGACTGACCGCCCACAAGCGCCGGCGTGATGTAGTACCCGATCGAGATGATGAAGACGAGCACACCACCCGCCCCGATCCCCGGCAGGGTCTGCGGGAAATAGACCCGGCGGAACGCGGTCGAGGGTGTCGCCCCCAGCGACTTGGCCGCGCGCATGTAACTGGGCGGGATCGTGCGCATCACCGAATAGAGCGGTAACACCATGAAGGGCAGCAGGATATGCGTCATCGCGATGATCGTGCCGGTCTGATTATATATCAGATCAAGCCTGTTATCATCGCTTACGAGGCCGATATTCACAAACAAGGTGTTGAGCACCCCCTGCTGCTGCAAGAGCACGATCCAGGCCGATGTTCGCACCAGTAGCGATGTCCAGAAAGGCAGCAGCACGGCAATCATCAGCAGGTTGGCGTAGCGCATGGGCAGGATCGACAGATAATAGGCGATCGGAAAGCCCAGCAGAAAGGTCATGAAGGTAATCGCGACACTCAGTGCCAGCGTGCGCCCGAACAGATTGACATAAATCTGCCGGTTCTCGGGGCGCTTCACGATACTCCCGGCTTCGTCATACTCGCGGTCAAGTGCCGCGATGTAATAGGCAGGCGTCAGCGGGCGCCCCTCGCGTTTGATGACGCGCCAGAGCTCCGGCTGGCCCCACAGACGGTGGGCATCGGCAAAGGCATCGGCAAAAGGGGCCTCGAAATTCGGGACCTGCCGGGCCGTACGCGAGATGGCGCCGCGCGCGGCGCTCAGCTCATAGTTCAGGCGAATCCCTAGCGGGCCGATTTTCTGCTCGCGACGGGGACGGTCCAGGTCGTCCATCATGTCGGCATGCAGCGCAGCAAAGACAGGCTCGCCCGGCATGCCGGTGCCATCCCAGTCCTCCAGCGCATCCAGCGTGCGCGGCAGCGCATCCACGACCTGAGGGTTATCGACCGACCGCCACATCATCTGTGCGATGGGAAAGGCGAAAAAGATCAGGATGAATGCCAGCAGCGGCGCCACCAGCATGAACGCGGTCAGTTTGCGGCGGCGCATCGACCGTTCAAGCGCGCGGCGCAGGGGCGTGCCATCCGATGTGACCAGCCGTCCACGCTTGTCGGTCGTGTTACCGACCTGGACATCATCCTGTGTCGCATCTGCCATTGCCATCGTCAGACCCTCTCGCCCACGCGAAATATTATCTTTGTCCGAAAGGACGTGGGGTCAGGGCGCGCGGCGCGCCCTGACCCGAAAGGCCGCAGATTACTGCAGCATCCAGTTCGCGAAACGCTCGCGCAGTTCGTCGCCGTAATCGACCCAGAAATCGTTATCCAGGACAATGGGAGCGAAGTAGTTTTCAGGTGCAGACGGCATATGCGGTGCCATGTCGATCCCCAGATCGGCATGCTGGCCGACCAGTTCCGAGGACGACGCACGCGCCGGGCCGTAGCTGATGAACTGGGCCTGATCCGCCAGACGCTGGGTGTCGGTGGCGAAATACAGGTAGTCCATCACGGCATCGATATTGTCGCCATCTGCGGGAACGACCCAGCCGTCCCATTCAACCACCTGGCCGTCCCAGATGATGTCGGCTTCCATGCCTTCGACTTCGATCGCGTCGAACATCCGGCCGTTATAGCCCGTGGCAAAGGCAACTTCGCCATCGGCCAGAAGCTGCGGTGCCTGTGCCCCTTCGGTCCAGAAGATGATGTCATCCTTGATCGTGTCGAGCTTGGCGAAAGCGCGGTCCACGCCTTCGGGCGTGCTGAGCACGTCATAGATTTCCTCGGGGTCCACGCCATCGGCATAGAGCGCCCATTCCAGGTTGGTGCCCGGACGGTCCTGCAGCGCGCGACGACCCGGGAAGTTCTCGGTGTCGAACAGATCCGCGATGCTCGTGGGCTGCGCATCTTCCGGGAAGGCATCGGGACGATAGGTCAGCACGGTCGAATAGAGGATCTGCGGGATGAAGCATTCCCCCAGCGAGCCGGGCAGGAAGTCTTCGGTCGGCGGCGTGCCATCGGGGGCAGCGGCCAGAACCTCGTCATGGTCGATCGGCATGATGATGCCTTCGTCACAGGCAAGCTGTGCATCCGACGGCAGCATGTCCACCAGATCCCATGTCACATTGCCCGCCTGTGCCTGCGCACGCAGGCTGGCCAGCGCATTGGCCGACCCGTCATCATTGACGATGGTGACATGCGGGTTCTGCTCCATCCAGGGCTCGTGATAGGCGCGCACCTGGCTGGCCGTGTAGGCACCGCCCCAGGACACGATCGTCAGCGATACCGGGTCGTCGGCCGCGGCACCCAGCGCCATTGCGCTGACAACCGAGCTCAGAGCGACCATTTTCAGTTTGGATGACATGTCATTCCTCCTTGGTTGGGTTTTGCGCAGACAGAAGCCCTGTCTGGCATTCTTCGCAGTCCTGTCCCTCGGACCGTTCACCTGCCACACACTGATGTCACGTCGGACAGTCAAGCGCGCGGCAATCCTTTGGCAACCAGCCGATCTTGATCTTGTCGCCCTTCTTGTGGCGGACCTGATCGGGCGCGTTGCGGGTTTTCATGACGAAATCCTCGTTGCCGGCGACTTTCAGCCGCGTGCGGAACACATCGCCCATGTAGATGAATTCCAGAACCTCGGCATCGATCAGATGCGCCTCGGCATCCAGCCGGTCCTTGTTGGCCTCGACCCGTTCGGGGCGGATCGACACGCGGGTGCGTTCGCCCACTTTGGAGATGTTGACGGGCTTGGCATCGATCAATGCGCCGCTGTCCAGCTCGACTACGCAGGCATCGCCCTTGATCTCTTTAACAACGCCGTCCAGAGTGTTGTTTTCGCCGATGAATTGCGCAACGAAGCTGTTCCTGGGTTCTTCATACAGCACATCGGGCGGATCAAGCTGCTGGATGCGCCCGTCATCGAACACGGCCACATTATCCGACATGGTCAGCGCTTCGGTCTGGTCATGCGTGACATAGACCGTGGTGATGCCCAGATCATGCGCCAGACGCGTGATCTCGAACTGCATGTGTTCGCGCAACTGCTTGTCGAGCGCGCCGAGCGGTTCGTCCATCAGCACAAGCTCCGGCTCGAACACCAGCGCGCGCGCCAGGGCGATCCGTTGCTGCTGCCCGCCCGAGAGTTGCGCGGGGCGGCGGTTGATGAAATCGCCCATCTGGACCATGTCCAGTGCGCGCTTCACCTTCTTTTCACGGTCGGACCGGCCCAGGCCGCGCACTTCCAGCGGGAACGCAAGATTCTCGCCCACGGTCATGTGCGGAAACAGCGCGTAATTCTGGAACACCATGCCGATGCCGCGCTTGTGCGGCGGGACCGAGTTGATGGGCCGCTTGTCGAGCATGATCTCGCCATTGGTGGCGGTCTCGAACCCGGCCAACATCATCAGGCAGGTGGTCTTGCCCGACCCCGATGGCCCCAGCATTGTCAGAAATTCGCCTCTCGCCACGGACAGGTTCAGGTCTTTGACGACCAGCGTTTCCCCGTCATAGCTTTTCTGCACGCCGTCGAATACGACGAAGCCG
>PWWF01000207.1 GCA_003561595.1 Paracoccaceae bacterium
CAGGATGATGTGGATCCCAAAACAATAACAATATTCGAGGATGATGAGGAAAATACAGTAGTCTTCTATGGAGCAAACAATACTGTAACATTGAATGGAGTAACGCTACAAAGTTTTCAAGAAGCTGCAGAAGACCGGATGTTCAATGACGATCCTATTCTCATACTTACTCCTGATCCTGAACTTGAACTACTCAGAGATCTTCAGGTTGAGCTTGGTATTGTAGCCTCTGATGACTTTTCTTCAATCGAATTAGATGGGATTGAGTATGGCGCTGGAGCTTTCTGGAGTGACGAGCCAGGTGGATACACATATGGGCGGCCCGATGCCATCAAAGAGAGTTCCAATGAACAAAGCGAAGAATCTGATTCGGATATTTCCGAGGTTGTCCCAATAACGACAAATGTCAGTTCCGATTCAAATCAGTCAGAAGCCGAGGATGACGACGATGAAGAAGAAGAGAGTCAGAGGAGCGACTTAACCTGTTTTGTTGCAACAGCAGCCTATAGAGATCCGGATCATCCTGATGTAGTGTTTTTGCGCTATTTTCGTGATAGCTGGCTTAAAGATAGAGCGCTTGGACGAAGGTTTATCGCGTTCTATTGGAAAGTGGGCCCTTCACTGGCACAACCTGTTCGTCGCTCGTTGCTTCTGAGTTTAGTCGCTAGGTCCCTCATTCGCAGCATTGTCTGGTTTATCCGACGTGTCTGGTTGTAGATTTGGTTCATTTGGAGGACGTGGTATGAGACGTGAAGTGATAATCCACATTCCATTGCCATATTATAGCTCAGATCAGCTTGTACGAACTCTGTTTGCACATAGAAAGTTTCACAATCGCAGGGGAACATTTGTCCCTCAGCCAAAGCTATATCAGAACATCGCGAGGCACTGCCTCAAGGAGGAACCGTCAAAACAGAACTTCTCTTTTCTGAGGCGATCTCTTCTGTCTGGATTGCCGCATGGTACAAAAAGAATATTTCTTTCTTTTGCTGGACTGCCAAATTCTCCATTGGAGATTGTATCTGAAGAGGGAATTCTCCCCGATCTTTCAGTTTTGGTTGGTCGAATTAGTTACATTTTTCATGATTGCGATATCACTATTTTTGTTGGAATTGTCAATCAAGGGAAGCTTGTCAGCTCGCTTATCCAGAGCAATGCAACTATCAGGGCGTCTCTTGAAACAGCGGCTTTGGCGCCAAGTATCTACTGGAGTGACGCGATTGGCGCTTGTAAAGATGAATATAAGAGAGTTCGCTTTATTGTGTGGCGCCATGAAGAAAGTGTTGGCCTATGGCCGAATATTATTCGGCGTGCGGCCGGAATGCCAGAGAGTGTCATTCCGCCTGGCACTTTTGATATGCTCGTTCAAAAGCTGAATGACGAAGGCATAAAACACTTGAGATCGTTGCTTTCGCGAACGTCGGAATTATCAGAAGATCAAGTCAAGAAGATAATTATGACATTTCTAGAGTCTAAACGATTCTCAAGAAATCTTAGAACTCAAATTAGAATTGATGGCTGGACACAAGACGTCATTTCCCACTTCGATGAGATATATGAAGATGATGTAAGACAGATTTATCTCGACAGGGATATTACACTTCTTGGAGAGAATATCACAATGAGAGAACAAATGGAGCGGTGCCGTGGCTGAAAAAGAAAATCTCAAAGAAAATGACGTTGATGTTGAGAGTGATGCCATAGACGACGGCCTTTCTGAAGATGACTTTCTTCTCGTTGATGGTGAGGGGGCTGAAACCCTAGAAGATGATGTATATGAGTATTCTACGTCAGATGGCGACTTCTGGGTATCTCCTGAGGAGTTTTATGAGGACTGTGGATGTGGTCTAGATGCAGGATGCCTCACAACATGTGCTGAGGAAGCCGCATTTGCAGAGGATGCCGAAGAAGATCAATCGACCTCGCCAGATGCGGAAGATGATGGAGAAGAATCGGCCGAAGATGACGATCCTGGCGAGATTTTCTCCGACTCCGAGCGTTCTGACGCGCCAGATCGAGTGGAAAATGATCCCCGGGAAGCACAAGAAGACGATGAACCCCACGATACTGTCTCTGATGATGTCGATCGGACATGTTTCATCGCGACAGCGGCATATGCTGATCCGACGCATCCGGATGTCCAGTTCCTCAGAGAGTTCAGAGATCAGTGGCTTGTGAAACGCATCTGGGGCAGGCTTTTTGTTCAGATCTACTGGAGAGTTGGTCCCCCTGCAGCGCGTTTCGTCGACAACCGACCAGTTGTTGCAGAAGCTGCAAAAATCATCATTGCCAGCATAGTCTACGCGCTAAAACGAATTTGGTGAACCTATCTGGTGAATAGCTCTGCGCCGCAGGGTCAGACCATCCCAAGGGCCAACATTCCTGGAGGATGAGAAGCGATCAGGAGCATCGATCGCAGCCTTGTAGGTCAAAGCGACAAGGGCGCAGCCGACCCCTGGCATCCCGAGTTTTTCATTTAGAAGTGTTAAACTTCGCCTGCAATGAAGTTCGCTTGCTCACTACACTGCTGGCCTATGAGGTGATGCATGTCGCCCGGTGTGCCATGGCACATGCCACCGGGACGGGCTGCCCAAGTTCCCAAGTTCAACACTTCGGCCTCTAAAAATGATGTTTTCGCGGGCTGCTGTTAATTGATTTCAAGTGCTTAGGTGCTTGGAGAGCATGAATTTGTGTAGTTACATGGATTAGATAATAAGCTGTTGTTTAGTCGTATTCTTATGTGATAGTAAATGCGCCATGTTTACGCGGATCACGAGCAATGGCGGCCGAAGCTACCTCCAAATCATGGAGTCGTATCGCAACGACGAGGGAAAGCCGCGGGTGCGCGTGGTGGCAAACCTCGGGCGCATTGATACGATGAAGGAGGGGCAACTCGATGCCTTGATCCGAGGACTCAGTCGTGCTGCGGGGCATCCCGAACCAGAAAAGCTTGAAGTGGCCTATGAGAGTGCACTCGGGTTCGGCGATGTCTTTGCTCTTCACGAGCTTTGGAAGAGCTTGGGTTTCGACCGCGCCCTTGGGCGCAGTCTCCGTTCAGGAAGAAGGCAAATCGACGTCAGTGCCCTCGTGCGCGCGATGGTCTTCAACCGACTTTGTGACCCTACGAGCAAGCTCGGATGCTTGCGATGGCTGGACACGGTGGCCTTGCCCGATATGCCAGCAAAGGTCGAACATCATCATCTGCTGCGGGCCATGGATGCGTTGATGGACAATGTCGACAGGGTTGAGGCTGAATTGGCCCGCCAGATCCGCCCTCTCGTCGATCATGAACTGACAATGGTCTTTTATGACCTGACCACGGTGCGCATTCATGGCGAAGCCCGGCTTGAGGATGATGTTCGTGCGTTTGGCATGAATAAGGAAACTGGCGGCATCGCGCGCCAATTCGTGCTGGGCGTGGTGCAGACCGCCGATGGTCTGCCGCTTATGCATACCGTGCATCCCGGCAATATGGCCGAGACAAAAACCCTGCAGGGTATGGTGCAAACAGTCCTTCAGCGCTTCCCAATCAAGCGCATCATACTGGTGGCGGATCGCGGCCTGCTGAGTCTGGACAATATCCATCACCTGACAGACATGGCCGACAAAGGCGGGCGCAAGCTGGAATTCATCCTGGCCGTGCCTGCGCGCCGCTATGGCGATCTTGTGGAAACCTTTCGGGGTTTTGACTTCGCAGGTGACGGGCTGCGAGAGGCCAGCTTTGAAGGCCACCGCCTGATTGTCGCGCATGATGCCGCCCGCGCAAGCGAGCAGGGCGATGCCCGCCGCAAGAGGATCAATGAGCTGGAAACCATGGGCAACGCCATGGTGACTAAGCTCGATCGGCAAGATGAAGGCAGGAGCGCTCTTGGGCGGCGCGCGTCAGACCGGGGGGCCTATAGCCGGTTTGTCCGCGCCATCGCCGATGCCGAACTGTCCCGCTTCATCAAGGCCGATCTGACGGCGGATCGGTTCAGTTGGAACGTTGATGAAGAGGCCATCGCCCGAGCCGCCCTCTTTGATGGAAAGCTCGTCTTGCTGACCAATGTCCCTGAGATCACCCCGGCTGACGCCGTCGCGCGC
Source organism: Paracoccaceae bacterium (assembly GCA_003561595.1). Taxonomy (GTDB): domain Bacteria; phylum Pseudomonadota; class Alphaproteobacteria; order Rhodobacterales; family Rhodobacteraceae; genus Roseinatronobacter. The sequence goes on from PWWF01000207.1 coordinate 4,084, forward strand.
TACAAGGCACTGGCAGATATCGAGCGCGGCTTTCGCGTCCTGAAATCCGACATCGAGATTGCGCCAGTTCACCATAGGCTTCCTGACCGCATCCGCGCCCATGCCCTGATCTGCTTTCTGGCCCTCGTGCTCTACCGCGTCATGCGCATGCGCTTGAAAGCCAAGGGCCACAGCGCAAGCCCGCGCGCCGCTCTCGACACGCTCGCGCGGATCCATCGCCATTGCGCGAAGATCGCAGACCGCAAGCTTGAAGGCATAACTACCCCGACACCTGAGCAATTGGAGCTGTTTGATACGCTGAACCTCCCCAGACCCGCCTGATCAGTACTGTGTAGTTACATTTTGGGGCATCCCGCCTCAACAATATCAATATGTTAGCCTTTTAGCTGTTGAACTTAGGGGCAAAGGAGTGCCAGGTGCTGCCAGAGCAGAAATTCCTTCTGCGCATCACGGCGCGCAGTATGGCACCTTTGGTCCGGCGTGTGTTTGGCCCTTTGGCGATGATTTTTCCACTGACCGAAACTGGCAGGCGGCATGTCTATCTGGCCGTTCTGGCAAAGCTTGATGCGGATAATCGTCTCGACGCGATGGAGGATACCGAGCGGTTTGCCTTGCTGGAGAAATTGCTGACACGGCGCAATGCGGA
>PWWF01000082.1 GCA_003561595.1 Paracoccaceae bacterium
CATCCATGTCGCGGATATTGGTGGGGTTGGCGAGCGTGCAGGTCGATTCGATGCTGGTCAGTTGCCCATCCGCGATCCGGAAGGCCGCGCCAATCACATCGCCCTCGCCCACGACGCAGCCCTGATGGTCGGGGTTGATGCGGTAGGTGCCGTCGAACTGGCTGGGATCGGCCCAGGCCCCGCCCGTCAGCACGCCGCCTGCCAGCATCAGGGCGATCCCGGCATAGAAAACAGATCTCATCACACGCGCTCCGTCATGACCAAATATGCCCAGATTATCGCAGCCGCCTGCCGTGACAATAGCCCGATTTCGCGCCTGCGCGCATGGGCCTGTTTCCGCCCTTGCGCCGATTTTCCCTTGCGCCCTGATCCCGCTGCGATAGCCTGCTGACATGTTTACCATCGAGCATGATTTCGACGCGACCATCATCACCCTTGTCGATGAGGGGGCCGCACGCCCAGAGGCGCTGCGCGAGGATGTCATCGTCACTGCGTTCGAGGATTGCGTCACCCTGCGCCAGCTTGACCCGCGCAGCGACACCGAACAGGTGATCACGCTGTCCATCGCGCAACTCAACGAACTGGCTGCAGCGCTCGACCTGCCGGAAGGGTCGTATCGTCTGGGGCGCAAGCCTCATACACCGCCGCGCGCGTGAACTCCATTTGACAAGCTGCCAGATTGTCCTGCAGGGTGCGCTTATGGCGTGGTGCCCGGTCATGGGCCCGTAACGACCACCGACATTTTCACGACCCAAGCCCCCCGCGCCAATTCCACACGCGGGAGAGAAAGGACACTCATGCTTACCAACGATCAGCTCGACCTGTGGGACCGCGCGCATTTCCTGCACCCCTCGACCGCCTTCGGCCAGCACAGCCGGGGCGAAAGCCCCAACCGTATCGTCAAGCGGGCCAGCGGCGTGTTCATCGAGGATCGTGACGGCAACCGCCTGCTGGATGCCTTTGCGGGGCTGTATTGCGTGAATGTGGGCTATGGCCGGACCGAGATTGCCGAGGCCATCGCAGCGCAGGCGCATGAGCTGTCCTATTACCATTCCTATGTCGGGCACGGCACCGAGGCATCCATCACACTGGCGCGTATGGTCGCCGAACGCGCACCCGCGCATATGAACAAGGTGTATTTCGGCCTTGGGGGCTCGGATGCCAATGAAACCAATGTCAAACTGGTCTGGTATATCCAGAACGTGCTGGGGCGGCCCGAAAAGCGCAAGATCATCTCGCGCTGGCGCGGCTATCACGGCTCGGGGCTGATTACCGGGTCGATGACGGGGCTGGTGCCGTTCCACAACAAGTTCGGCCTGCCCATGTCCGAGGTTGTCCATACCGAGGCGCCCTATTACTTCCGCCGCCCCGATCCGGCCATGTCCGAGGCCGATTTCACCGCCCATTGCGCGGCGGAACTGGAAGCGCTGATCGAACGCGAAGGGGCCGACACGATCGGCGCCTTCATCGGCGAGCCGCTTCTGGGCACGGGCGGGATCGTGCCCCCGCCTGCGGGGTATTGGGCGGCGATCCAGCCCATCCTGAAAAAGCATGACATCCTGCTGATCACCGATGAGGTCGTGACCGGCTTTGGCCGCATGGGCACGATGATGGGGTCGGACCATTACGGAATCACCCCCGATATCATCACCATCGCCAAGGGCCTGACCTCTGCCTATGCGCCGCTTTCAGGCTCTATCGTCAGTGACGATGTGGCGCGCATTCTGGAAGAGGGGACGGACAAGTTCGGCCCCTTCGGCCATGGCTGGACCTATTCGGCCCATCCCATCGGGGCGGCTGCCGGGGTGGCCAATCTGCAGCTGATCGACAGCCTCGGGCTGGTCGAGAATGCAGGCGAGACGGGCGCCTATTTCCGCCACGCGATGGCCGATGCGCTGTCGGATCATCGCTTCGTGGGCGATGTGCGCGGCGACGGGATGCTGGCAGCGGTCGAGCTGCAGCGCGACCCCGATGCGCGGGTGGATTTCGACGCGGGCGAGAAAGTGACCGCGCAGGTGGTGGCCGAGATGGTGCGCCGTGGTGTGATCGCCCGCGCCATGCCGCAGGGTGAGATCATCGGCTTTGCCCCGCCGCTCTGCCTGAGCCGGACAGAGGCCGATACGATTGTCGAGGCCACGCGCGACGCGCTCGACGCCGTGACCGGGCAATTCTGATCGGGGGATGAGGGGGGCGCGCGCTGCGCGCGCGCCCGGCCTGCCAGGTGCCGATTTGATGGGCCGCACTGTGGCCCCCCTGCCGCGCCGAGGCATCCAGCAGCCGTGATCCGCAACGCGCTGTCTTGACCCCCGTTTCGCGACGTCGTTCTGCTGGAGAACGGAGAATTGCCAGGGGGGCCGCGCTGCGCGCGGCCCCCCTGCCCCGCAACCGGAGTGCGCGATGACGACGACCAACCCCAATTTCACCGATGCCGAATACGAGGCACGCATCGCGCAGACCCGTGCCGATATGGAAAAGCGCGGCATCGAGCTGATGGTCATTTCCGACCCGTCCAACATGAACTGGATCTCGGGTTATGACGGCTGGTCCTTTTACGTACATCAGGCCGTGCTGCTGCCGCTTGAAGGCTCGCCCGTCTGGTGGGGCCGCGCCATTGACGAGCCCGGCGCGCGGCGCACCGTCTTCATGCAGCCCGAAGACAGTATCGTGTCCTATGACGACACCTATGTTCAGAACCCGCAGAAACACGCGATGGAGGCGCTGGCCTCGCTGATCATCGACCGGGGCTGGAATACCAGCTGGATCGGCGTCGAGATGGACAATTACTACTACTCTGCGCTCGCGCATGAAACTCTGGTCAACCATCTGAACGAGGCGCGGCTGGTCGATGCGACCGGGCTGGTGAACTGGCAACGCCTGATCAAATCCGAGGCAGAGCTTCTTTACATGCGCCGGGCCGCGCGCATTGTCGAACGCATGCATCAGGTGATTCTGGATGTGGCAGAGCCGGGGATGCCCAAGAACCAGCTTGTGGCCGAGATCACGCGCGCGGGCATTCAGGGTGCGGATGGCCATTGGGGCGACTACCCTGCCATCGTGCCGATGGCCCCCTCGGGACTGGATGCGACTGCCGCGCATCTGACCTGGGATGACCGCCCCATGCGTGCGGGCGAATCCACGTTTTTCGAGATCGCTGGCGTGCACAGGCGCTATCACTGCCCGCAATCGCGCACCCTGTTTTTCGGCAGGGTTCCCGACCTCTATCGGCACGCAGAAGAGGCTGTGCTGGAAGCGACCGAGGCGGGGCTCGCCTATTGCACTGCGGGCGCGCGGGCCGAGGATGTGGCCATCGCCTTCAATGTGACGCTGAACAAGAAGGGGTTCGAGAAGGACAGCCGCGTGGGCTATTCCATCGGGCTGAGCTATCCGCCCGACTGGGGCGAGCGCACCTTGTCGCTGCGCCGCGGCGCCATGACCGAACTGAAACCCGGCATGGTCATCCATTTCATGCCTGCGCTGTGGCTGGATGATGGCGGGCTGGAACTTACAGAGCCCGTGCTGATTACCGAAAACGGGCCAGAGATGCTGTGCAACACCCCGCGCGAGATTTTCGTGAAGTGATGCGGGCAGGCGGGCCGCTGACTGCGCGGCTCAGCCCTGCTCGGATCGCCGCGCCATCCGACCGCTGCGCCCGCCGCGCCGCGCGCTCAGGCGGGGCGCACGCGCGGGCAGCTCTGCCATCACCTCGCGCCGCGCCTCGGGCGTCATGGCGGACCAGCCGGTGATTTCGTCAATGCTGCGCAGGCACCCCGCGCAAAGCCGCGAGTCCGGGTGGATCACGCAGATATTGACGCAGGGGCTTTCAATCGCGCCTTTGGTCCGGGCCTGATAGGTCATAGGGGTCTGCTCTCTCAACCTCGGGCATAGAATACCCATCTGCATGCGCCGGGCCAGCCCGATTGCGGCATTTTGCGGCGTTCTGGCGCCAGATCAGGCGCCGTGACGCCGGATCACGGCCAGCCGGTCCAGCGCGCCCTGCAGGATCACGCCTGCCGCGACATGGTCGATCACCTCGGCCCGGCGGCGGCGTGAGGTGTCAGCGGCTAGAAGCGCACGCTCGGCGGCGACAGTGGACAGCCGCTCATCCCAGAACCCGATGGGCAGATCCGTCAGTTGCGTCAGGTTGCGGGCAAAGGCGCGGGTGGACTGACAGCGCGGCCCCTCGCTGCCATCCATGTTGAGCGGCAGGCCCAGCACCAGCCCCACCACGGCGCGTGCCCGCGCCTGCTCGAGCAGCGCCGCGCCATCAAGGCCGAACTTGCGCCGCTTGATCGTCTGCAAGGGCGAGGCAACGCTGCGCCGCATGTCCGAGACCGCCAGGCCGATGGTCTTTTCACCCAGATCGAGCCCCATCAACGCTCCCTGCGCGGGCAAGGCGCCGCGAAAGGCATCAAGATCGGCATGAACCGCCATCAGTCGGGCTCGATGACGCCAAGACCGCGCGCCGCCTCGTCGACCAGCCGCAGATCATCGGGGCGATCGGCGAAGACCATGCGTGCCTCGCTCCAGATGTCGCGCGCACGATCTTCCTGCCCGATCACCCCCAGCGAGGCGATGAGCCGCGCCCAATCCGCCGCCGTACCGCCCTGATTGGCCAGCCGCGCCGCCAGGCCCTCGACCATGACGCCGATCATCGCCTCGCGGTCTTCGGGGTCCATCTCCATCGCCGCTTCCATATCGTCGGGGCTGGGCCCGCGCGCGCC
>PWWF01000342.1 GCA_003561595.1 Paracoccaceae bacterium
CAGCCGCCTGTCGATCAGCGCATGCCCCAGCGGCTGGCATAGCTTGCAAAAACACCGATCTGGCTGTTCTCGATGCGCCCAGCCGTGCCGGAATACTGTCGCGCAACCCCCACCGAATGGATGCCTTTCTTCAGAAAACCGTTCGCCGGGCGAAAGATTCACTGGATCTTTCGCAATCCCGGCTCACCATCGACAACCAAAACGCCATCAGGATCAGCAAGAGCTTCAAGCGCATAGTCGCGCACCCGTTGGCACAGCGCATCCGCAGACCAACGCGACCTGCCCAACAGCGACTGGATCTTGTAAGGCCGTGCCAAGCCGGCTTCCTCGGCCAACATCCAGCCCGTCTTGCGTTCGGCGCCCGAGAGCAAGCCATCAATGAACGCCCCGGCCGATGCCCTCTGCTCGGACCTGATAAAGACAGAGGAAATCTGCGCTTTCAGTCCTTCAAGCGCCGCCCGCCAATCCGAAACAGATACAGCCCAATCCGATACCGCCATACGCGCCCCAGAGACAGTGATCGGGCAAGACTGAATCAGACACCTCAAGCAAATGAAACTGTAGCATTAGGAAAGCAGGGTTCACAATAGTTCAGAGTAATGCAAGTGCTTGAGTCCCGGGTCTGAGTTTCCCTGCCTTGAACTTCGAAGTCCGTATCGCATATTCCACGTCCATCTATCACCCTCTCCTCGCCGCCTTGCCTTGACTTCGACAATCGTCGCCCGAACACTGCCACCACTTACAAGTCGGCTTTTCGGATAACCTACGGATGCCGACTGCCCGGATCGACCGCAATCCCGTAGAGCCGCGCCGCGGTGCCTGCGAAGAAGGCCGCTTGCGCCTCTGCGGGCCAGTCGGCGGTGACCTCGCGCATAGCATCCAGCGCCACTGGTCCCGGGCAGGCCAGATCGTGCACCGGCCAGTCCGACCCCCACGCAAGCCGGGCAGGCCCGAAACTGTCCAGCATGACGTCGAGCAGGCGGCGCAGGCTGTCCGTCGTCCAGCCCGGATCGTGGCATTGCAGCGCCGAAACTTTCAGAACACAGCCCGGCATCTCCGCCAGCGCCCCGAGTCCCACCGCCCAGGCCCTGAGCCCCTCGGGCGACTGGTCCCACGGGTCGGCGGCGTGCTCGATGGCAACGCTCAGTTCGGGCAGGGTTTCCAGCAGCCGCGCGGCGTCTTGCATCTGGTGCGGCCGCAACATCAGGTCGAAGACGAGGCCGCGCGCAGCGAGCGCGGCAAGACCCCGGCGAAACCCCGGCCGTTCGAGCAGATCGGGATTCCGCGCGGGGCTTGGCCGGCCCGCGCCTGCACTCACGATATCGCGGATGCCGCGCAGCGCGGGGCTGCGCGCAGCCAGACGATCCAGCCGCGCCGTGATATCGGGCGCATCCAGCGGCGCGTGGCCCACCAGCGCCGTGGCGATACGCCCGCCCGAGGCCAGCCGCTCGACCGTGGCCGCGGTCAGCTCGGCCTCGGGGTCGGCGGCCAGCGCCTCGATCAAGACGGTCGCAGTGATGTCCTGGCCCGCGAAGGTGCTGGCATAGTCGCGGGCCGTGAAATCGCGCCACAGTTCCGCCCGCCCATCAAGCCACGGATAGGCGCCGGGCGTGGCGTGCCACAGGTGGTGATGCGCGTCGATCACCGGGCCGCGATAGGCGAGCATCCTCAGACCTCGGGGCGCACGGGTTGGCCGAGGGCGAGCGCGCGCTCGGCGGCCTCGACCAGCGCCACGGCGCGCAGCGCGTCTTCCAGCCCGACGATGGGCGTGGCCCCGGTGCCGAGGCACTGGGCGAAATGCACGATCTCGGCGGCAAGCGCGCCCTGCACCCGGCCATGGATCACCGGCTGATGGCGGATACCGGCAGCGCGAAAGCCCTCGCGCGCATCGAATGCCACTAGTGGCTGATGTCGCAGGCTCATGTCGTTGGAAACGAAGCCGTCGGTGCCATACACATCCAATCGGTTGTTCCCCGCCCCCTGCCAGCCCGTGGGTCGCTCGAAATCGGCATAGGCGGGCGGCAGGGTCCAGCCGCTTTCCACAGCGCCCACGGCGCCATCGGCAAATCGCAGCGTGGTGACAACGTGATCATGCAGGCCGCAAGTGGCGTGCAGTACACCCTGCCCGCCCACGGCATGCACTTCGGACACCGAGGCGGGGTGCACCCAGCGCAGCAGGTCGAAATCATGCACCGCCAGGATGCGCAGAGTCGAGGATGCAGCATATTTTTCAGCCCCCGCGCGACCGAACTGGCGCCGCGCCATGATTGCGACCGGCTGGCCGCAGACCCCTTCGGCCACCGCATCGCGCAACAGGGCCGATCCAGGCTCGAAACGCTCGACATGTCCTACCATGGCGAGGATGCCCGAACGGGCGACTGTCTCCATGATGGCGCGGACGCCGGCTGTATCAGGGGCGGCGGGCTTTTCGATCATGACCCCGACACCGGCGGCGGCGGCCATCTCGACATGATCGCCATGCACCACCTCGGGGCTGGCTATGACCACACCATCCATCCCGACCTCGGAGAAGAAGCGCTCGGGCGCCGCCCAGGCACGCGCGCCCAACGGCCCGGCAACGGCCTCGGCCAGCGCGCGATTGCTGTCGCAAACGCCTGCGAGCACCCCCCCACCGGTTTCGGACAGGATACGCGCGTGCCAGCTGCCGATCATGCCGGCGCCGATCACTCCGATGCGCAATGCCACGGCGCCCTCCCTCACCAGGGCCGCGCGCAGGGGCGGACCTGCGCGGCCAGCGTGGTTGCCGTGTTGCGCGCCGCGGGCGGCGACATCTCGACCCGGACCATCTGCCCGCTGCCCGCAGGCGCGACCACCTTGCCATCCAGCGCCACAGTGCGCCCGCGCACCAGCGTGCGCAGCGGCCAGCCTGTTACCTTGGTGCCCTCATAGGGCGTGACATTGCCGCGCGAGGCGAGGTCGGCTGCGCGCAGCACGCGCCGCGCGGCCGGATCGACCAGCACCACATCAGCATCCGCGCCCACGCGCAGCACCCCCTTGCGCCCCCATAGCCCAAAGGCCCGCGCGGGCGCGCCGCACATCGCCCGAACCAGCGTCGCGGGCGAAATCCGCCCCTCGGCCACGGTGGTCAGCATCAGCGGCAGCGAGGTCTGCACCCCGCAAAAGCCGCAGGCCACATCCCAGATGCTGGCGGCGACCTTTTCCTCGGGGGCGTGAGGGGCGTGGTCGGTAGCGAGCATGTCGATGGTGCCGTCGATCAGCCCCGCCAGCAACGGCGCCTGATGCGCGCGCTGCCGGATCGGGGGGTTCATGCGCATCAGCGCTCCCTTGCTGCTCGTCATCTCTTCGGCCGCCAGGGTGAGGTATTGCGGCAGCGTTTCCACGGTGATGTCGGTGCCGCGATCTTTGAAGAAGCGGATGAAGGGCAGGCTTCCGGCGCAGCTTTCATGCACGATATGGATGCGCGCGCCAGTCCAGTCCGCCAGCGTGGCGATGCGGGTGAGCGCCTCGATGGCCACGATATCGGTGCGGGCAGCCAGATGGGCCAGCGGATCGTTGCGCCCGGCCTCCTGCAGGCGCTTCTGCCGCCAGAACAGTATCGGTGAATTCTCGGCATGGACCGAGCACCGCAGCCCGAGGCGAGCAAGGATCTCCAGCCCCTCGAGCACGGCGCCGTCATTCGGGCAGGGCAGATTGCCCGTGGTATTGCCCAGAAACAGCTTGAAGCCGCAGACCCCGGCCTCGGCCAGCGATTCGAGATCGGCGAGGTTGTGCTCGCCCAGCAGGCCGTAGATGCCAAAATCCACGATCGACTGTGCCTCGGCGGCAGCGCGCTTGATCTCAAAATGCGCGACACTGTCCACTGGCGGGTCAGTGTTTGGCATCTCGAACACGCAGGTCACACCACCCAGCGCGGCGGCGGCGCTGCCGGTGGCCCAATCTTCCTTGTGGGTCATGCCGGGTTCGCGGAAATGCACATGCACATCGATTACACCGGGCATCACCCACAGGCCGCTGGCGTCGATCACTTCGGCGGCCGGGCCCAGCGCTCCGGGGGCGGCAATGGCAGCAATGCGGCCATCCTGTCCGATGGCGAGGTCGGCGGCAAACTGGCCTTCCTCGGTCAGCAGGGTGCCGCCGGCAATCAGGGTGGCGAAGTGTGTCTGAGTCATGTGAAAATTCCTGTCATTGCGTATTCGGGTTACGTGCGGCCGGTCGGGCGCGGCGCGATGGGTTAGATCACCCAGCCTCCGTCCACGGCCAGATCCTGACCGGTGATCTGGCGGGCCTTGTCCGAGGCGAGAAAGACAACGGCATGGGCCACATCATCGGCGGTCGAGACGCGGCGCATGGCGTAATCCTCGGCATGACGGCGCCGGGCCTCCTCTACCGAGATGCCCAGCCGCGCGGCCAGCTCGGCGCAGACGGTGTCAAAGCGCGGCCCTTCGACCATCCCCGGGCACACGCTGTTGACATTGATGTTATGCGGTCCGAGTTCCAGCGCGAAGGATTTGGTCAGCCCGCGCATCCCCCATTTCGAGGCGCTGTAGGCTGCCCGGCCGGCGCGCCCGCGCAGCCCGAACGTGCCGCCAATATTGACGATCCGCCCGCCCCCGCGCTCGATCATGCCCGGCGCGAAGGCGCGCATCAGCAAGAATATGGCCGTGGTGTTCAGGCGCAGGATCTCCTCAAATTCGGCCTCGGTGGTCTCGACCCCGGTCTTGCCAAGTGGGCCACGCCCCCCGGCGACAGTGATCAGGATATCCACCGCGCCCCCGGCCTCTGCGCTGGCGGCAAGGGCCGTGACATCCTCGGCCCGCGTTACATCGCAGGCGACGATCTCGGCCTGCCGGCCCAGCGCGCGCATTTCGGCCGCTACCGGCGCGATCGCGTCCGTGTCGCGGCCCGCCAGCACCAGATTGGCGCCCGCCTCGGCCACGGCGCGAGTGATCGCCGCGCCCATTCCCTTTGCTGGGCCGGTAATTACCGCCCGGCACCCTGACAGATGCATCATCGCCCTCCCCTCGCTACAGACTGCTGCACGTATTCCCGGTTGCACCGGGCCTCGCCTCGGCGATATGAGGGAACATCGCTGAAATTCACGGTTACAGGATGTCCACGCAAGGTGCCCCGCCTGATACTCTGCGCCACGACCGCGACCGCGGCGTGTCGCTGCTTGACAGCGACCGGGCCTATGCCGCGCTGCGGGGTGACATCCTGATGGGTGTGCATCCGCCGGGTGGGGCGCTGCGCCTTTCGGACCTGCGCCAGCGCTACCGGATCGGGCCAAGCCCGCTGCGCGAGGCGCTGTTCCGACTGACCAGCCAGAGACTGGTCAAGCAGGAGAGCAATCGCGGCTTCCGCGTGCCCCCGCTGCACCCGGCAGAATGGGCGGATGTGGTCGCGACGCGCCGGCATCTCGAACCCGCCGCTGCGGCGGCCTCGGTCGCCGCAGGGGATGAGGCGTGGGAAGAGACCCTTATCCTTGCGCATCGCCGCCTCGGGCGGCTTGGCTCTGTCTCGACTCTGCTCGAGGATCCGGCTGACAGCGCCTCGATCGCCCGCTGGGAGGCTGCGCATCGGGGTTTTCACCGCGCGCTCATCGCGGCTTGCGGGTCGGCCTGGACCCTCAATTTCTGCGACTTGCTGGCAGATCAGTTCGACCGCTACCGCCGCTTCTTTCCGCCCAGCCGCGCCGTGCAGGACACGCTTGGCGCCCAGCATGACGCGCTGCTGCAGGCCGCGCTCGACCGCGACGCCAAGACCTTCCGCGAGATGCTGGAATCCCATGTCGAGATCACCGGGCGGGCTGTTGCGGCCGGGTTGGCCAGTGGGGATATGGCGCGGTGCGTTCATACCACCGTGCCCCCGTCCACCAGCAAGTCCTGACCAGTGATGTTGCCCGCCGCGGGCCCGAGAAGGAACACCACGGCCAGCGCCACATCACGATCGCTGCTCATTCGGCCCAGCGCGGTGGTGGCGCAAAAGGCGTCATAGGCCTCCTGATAGCTGCGCCCCTCGCGCTCTGCCGCCTCGCCCAGTTGGCGCATCAGGCGCGGCCCATCCACCCCGCCGGGCGAGACCATGTTGACCCGCACACCATGCGCGCCGACCTCGAGCGCAGCCGATTTCGTGAGCCCCCGCAGCGCCCATTTCGTGGCACCATATGCCCAGTTCCGGCGTACACCCTTGAAGCCGAAGGTGCCGCCGATATTGACCACGCTTCCCGCCCTCGCAGCGATCATCCGCGGCAAGGCATATCTCATGGTCAGGAAACTGCCGTTGACGTTCACATCGAACACCTCGCGCACATCGTCGAGCGTGTGTTCCCAAAGCAGCTTGCCCGAGGGCCCGGTGCCGCCCGCCACATTCACGAGGCCCCACTCGGACGGCGAGAACGACTCCCATGCCGCCCCCACCGCTATCGCGACAGAGTCCTCATCGGTGATGTCGCAGCTCTGCACGTGCCCCGCGCGGCCCAGCGCGCGCACCTCCGCCGCCACTTCCTCGAGGGCTACCGTGTCGCGGCCCGCCAGCACCAGATCGGCCCCGGCCTGCGCCAGTTCCAGCGTGACCGCCCGGCCCATGCCCTTGGCCGCGCCGGTGACGAAAACCGCCCGGCCCGTCAGTGCGAAAGGTTGGCTCATCGGGTCATCCTCCGTTCCAGCTGCACGGTCAGGAAGAACAGCGTTGTGGCGGCAGCCATGCTCAGCACTACGCCCGCCCACATCAGCGGCAGGCGCCGGAAGGACGAGGCCTCGAGGATCAGCGTTCCCAGACCCGGCGCCCCCGACAGCCATTCCGCCAGCATCGCCGAGAGCACTGCGCCGGCCGCCGCCATGCGGATGCCGGTGAAGATATACGGCAGCGCAAAAGGCAGCCGCACCTTGAGGAAGATCTGCCACCAGTTCGCCCCGCAAACATGCATCAGTTCCAGCACATTGGCCTTGGGCGAGCGAAAGCCGCGTGCGGCATTCACCATCATTGGAAAGAAGGACACCATCACCACCACCGCAACCGAGGTCGCCTGCCCGCGCCCGAAGATCAGGATCAACAGCGGCGCGATGGCCAAGATCGGGGCCGTGCGCAAGATCACAATCAGCGGAAGAAAGGCGCGCGACAGCAGATCCGACAGCGTGAACAGCCCCGCCAGCACCAGCGCCAGCACCAGCGCGATGGCCATGCCCCCCAACGTGCTGCGCAACGTGAACCACAGTGCCTGTGACAGGCGCGGCCACTCGCCCGTCAGAGTCGTCCAAACCGCCTGCGGGCTGGGCGCCACATAGGCAGGAACGGCCAGCGTAACGATCAGCGCGTGCCAGATCAGCACTAGCGCCCCCAAGAGCAGCGCCACGAAGGCAAGGCCCCGCAAGAGGGCGGCCAGCATCCGCTCGGCCTCGGCCTGACGACCGGGCAGCAGGCGTGCATCGGGGCGCGAGACGGTTCCGCTCATCTCAGCGCCCCCCGTGGCCGCCATCGGCGGGGCCTGTCCATGTCACGACGCGGGATTCGATCAGCGCGATCAGCCCATAGGCCAGCGCCGACAGCCCACAGACCGTCAGGATCGTCAGCCATGTGCGCGCAACGTCGAAGGAAAAGAGCGACAGCACGATCATCGCGCCGAGGCCGCGGTCGGTGCCCATCCATTCGGCGATCAGGGTGCCCAGCAGCGCCAGCGGGGCGGCGATCTTCAGCGCCGCGAAGAGATAGGGCAGCGCGCTCGGCACCGCGAGCTTGCACAACCGCTGCCAGCGCGAGGCGGCGATGACGTGGAACAACTCCTCCATGTTGCGGTCTATGGCGCGGAAGCCCTGCACCGCCCCCACCAGCAGCGGAAAGAAGGCCGCGATCGCCGCCACGGTAACATGCAGATGCGGCCCCTGGCCGATCCAGATGACGAAGATCGGCGCGATCGCGATGATCGGGATGCAGTCGACCAGCACCGCCATCGAGACGATGGGCCGTTCCAACGCCCGGATCGCCAGCGCTACGGACGCAAGCGCCAGCGCCAGACTGGCTGCCACGGCATAGCCCGTCAGCGCCGACCGCACCGTGCGCGCGCCGTGATACATCAGATCATCGAACGAGGTCGGCAACATCGCCGCCACCTGACTGGGGGCGGGCACGGTGATGGGCAGCAGACCCAGGCCCTTGGCCAGTTCCGCGCCGAGGCCGACGGCCAGCAGCACCAGCATCGGCGGCACCAGCGCGCCGATCAGTCCCTGCCGCGCCCCGCTCATGCCCGGCCCTGCATCACGCCACCGCACCGGAATCATCGAACAGTGCCGCGCGCACTTCGTTTTCGAGCGCGTTGAAGGCCAGCTGGCGCATCATCTCCAGCCGCCGCGGGCGCGGCATGTCGACCTCGATGCGGTGTGCGATGCGGCCGGGATTGGCGCTGAGCACCAGCACCGTATCGGCCATGAACACCGCCTCGCTGATCGAGTGGGTGACAAGCACCGCTGTGGTGCCGGTGCTTTTCCAGATCCGAAGTAACTCGAGGTTCATGCGCTGGCGGGTGATCTCATCGAGCGCGCCGAAGGGTTCGTCCATCAAGAGTACCTTGGGGTCAAGCGCCAGCGCGCGGGCAATCGCCACCCGCTGCTGCATACCGCCCGAAAGCTGCGCGGGCCGTGCTTCCTCAAATCCAGCCAGCCCGACCATGTGCACCAGCGCTTTGGGGTCGCGCGTGGCGGGCACGCGCGCCACCTCTATCGGCAGGCAAACATTACCCAGCACATTGCGCCAGGGCAGTAGCGATGCTTCCTGGAACACGAAGCCGATCTCGTGCTTGCGCCGGGCCACGGAGGGGGCATTGGCGCCGATGCGGATCTCGCCCTCACTGGGCCGCAACACATCGGCGACCAGGCGGAGAAGAGTGGACTTGCCGCACCCCGACGGGCCGATCAGCGCCGTGAAACTGCCCGTGGGCAGCGTCAACTCGATCCCCTCCAGCGCGCTCACCTCTCGGTCGGGCAAGAGGAAGCGCTTTGCCACGTTGCGCAGGATAATCTCGGTCATTCGGCGACCCCCTTCCGGTTTGCAACATCGCAGTGACACCCGGCGCGGTAATAGCCGCGCGTGGCCTCGGCGAGCAGGTCCTGCGCGGCACTGTCCAGCGGCCCGGCCACAGCGCGAGCCTGCGTTATCAGTTCGGCCTCGATCGCCGGCAGGTCAATGCTTAGACACCGCCCCTGCGCCACCACCTGCCGCCCAGCCACCCACAGTCCCGCCACATCGGCCTGCGTTGCCCGCGTCAGCAACAGTTCCGTGGCGGAAACGCGATCGGCCAGCACATCGGCCATGATCCGGTCGGTCGCGAGCAGAAGCAGGTCGGCCGGAGCGCCCGGCTCGACCCGCCCGCCACCATCGTGGCCGAGGATCGCCGCGCGCCCGTCGTCGAGCACGGCTTGCCATAGGCGCTCGGCGCTCAGAACATCGGTCGTGCCGAAGCCGCGCTGCAGGTGCCACAGCATCCGAACTTCGCGCAGCGCGTCCTCGTCATCGTCAAAGGCCATCCCGTCTAGCCCCATGCCGAAGCGCAGCCCCGTGGCCACGAAATCGGCGACCGGCGCGATGCCGGAGCGCAGCCGCAGATTTGACGACGTGTTGACCGACACCATCACACCGCGCTCGGCCAGCAGTTCACACTCGTCGCGCCGCAGCCATGTGCCATGCGCTACCGTCAGCCGGGGCGACAGGAGGCCCAGCGTATCCAGATGCGCAATCAGCCCGGACGGATAGGTGGCATCCGCCCACTGCCGCTGCGCCTGTGTCTCCAGCAAATGCATATGGACGCGTCGACCGTAGCGGGCCGAGCGGTCGGCAATCTCGGCCAGCGTAGCGTTATCCACCCATTGCGGACCGACAGGCCCGTATTGAGGCAGGAAATGCGTCGAGGCGTGCGCGAACACGGTCTCGGCCGCGTCGAGCTGAGCTGCCATCGACGGCAAAGCACTTCCGCGCGCGGCCGCCTGCGCGCGTATCCTCTCGGGCAGAGCGTCCAGCAGCGGCGCGGGATCGCCATAGGTGACCGGGTTATGCCCGAAGATCGGCGCAGCGAAGGCGACACGTACCCCGACATCGGCAGCGGCCCGCGCCACGTCTGCCGCCTCGGCCACGAGGGCTTGTGGGTCCTGCGTGTTGTGGCAATGGTTCAGCACCGCCACACCCGAGCGCGCCATCCGCCCGAAGGCGGCGGCAGCGCGCAGGTAAGGGTCCACTCGCGGCTCGAGCCCCAGCCGGGCGATCCAGACCTCGAGCATGTCGTCCTGCGCACCGAAAGCAGCAGTTCGCATCCCACGTCCATGGTCATGTGCGTTGCAGAGCGCCGGCATCAGTATGCCGCCACCCTGCGATGTAACGGAAGGCTCCAGCGCCGCGACTCGGCCTTTGGACATGCGCAGGCCGCCCGGTTCTGCCGACAAGGCTGACGCCGCGCCGGCAGGGCCGCGCAACAGGGCATCGAAAGCGATCACGGCGTCGGTCACGGCGCAACCCCCAGGGCGATCAGCCCAGTGTCTCGTGGGCGCTGCGGATCAGGTCGTCGGTCATGACATCGGTCACCTCGATCTGACCTGCCTCCATCTCGCCTGCATTCATAAGGAACTCAAGCCCTGCCTCGAAGGCATCCGGCTCTAGCCAAAGCAGGCCATTCTCGGCAGCCGCGCCCACGGGCACAAAATCGGCCATCATCAGGCTCTCGGCCGTCTGCGCCTCGAGATCCAGGCCCCGCTGGCCATAGGTCTCGACCATAAGTTCCGCCATTTCCTCGGGGTTGTCGAGATGCCATTGCCAGCCACGGATTTCGGCCCGCAGCCAGCGCACCAACAGATCTGGGTTTTCGTCGATGACATCGTCCGAGGCGATCAGCACGCCCGCATGGCCAGGCACGCCGAGGTCGTTCATCAGCGCGATATGGATATCCCCTCCGCGCGTTTGCAGCATGACGCCCTGATTAGTAGCCCAGCCATAATAGCCATCGACCTGCCCGGCGGCGAGAATGCCGGGGTCAGTGCCCACAGGCACGAAGGTCACGCTTTCAGGGTCAAGACCGGCAGAACGCATTAGATTGGCCATCTGCGGCCGGGTGCCATCGGGCAGCGCGATGGTCTTGCCGGGGAAATCCTCGAGCGTCCGGATCGGGGTCTCGGCCAGGCTCATGATTGCGCCAGGCGCGCGCTGCATGATCGCGGCAAAGGCCTTGACCGGCAGGCCCGCAAGGCGCGAGCGGATCGTGCCCTCGACATCGGTATCGGTGGTGGTGAACTGGCCCGTGGCCACCCCCACATCCGAGGCCGCCATGCCGGGGCCGCCGGGCAGGAACTCGGCCTCGATGCCTTCCTCGGCGAAATAGCCGTTATGAATGGCGGCGAAATGGCCGCCGAACTGGATCGACTTGACCCAGCCAAGCTGGTGAACGGTGCGGTCCATTTCCTCGGCCGTCACCGGAAGCCCCCACAACCCGGCCGGGAGTGCCAGCGCCCCGGCCGAGGCGCCGAGGAAGCTGCGCCGTCCCATCACCGGGGCGGAGGTATGAAGAGTGGGTCTGCGCGTCTTGTGTGCCATGGCTATGTGCCCTTTCTGCGGGGTTATCCCTTGTCGAACGTGTCGAACGCTGGCGGTGGCGGCGCAAGTTTCCGCCGTCCACAGCCCGATCTTTCACCATGCAGGGCACGAGGCGCAGAGTCCGAATCAATTATGGCCGCACTGTCTTTATCGGAAATTATCTAATTATCGAAAATTTGAGCATCGTGGCTGCGGATTTGTGCAAGACGGAAACACCCCCGGGTTTCGCGGCCCGGCGCAGGGATGAGCCGCGATCAGGGCTTGCCCGGTTCTGCGGCAGATGGTCTTCGAAATCGCCATGGAAACGAAAAACGCTCCTGAAACGATTGTCGCGCGGCGCCCGGTGGAACTGGGCGGCATCACGCTCAGCATGCTGAGCGTCGGGCCCCGCACCGGGCGGCCCGTGGTGCTGATCCACGGGCTGGGCTGGGATGCGGCGCGGCTGTGGTCCGGGCAGATGGAACGGCTGGCCGCCGGGGGCTGGCACGTGCTGGCGCCCGATCTGCGCGGCAATGGCGGATCTTCGCCCATCGGCGCGCCGCTGCATGTGCCGGATCTGGCCGATGACCTTGCCGCCGCATTGCAGGCACTCGGGGTGGTCCGGCCGATCCTTGTGGGCTTTTCCATGGGCGGCATGGTCGCAACCGATCTGGCCCTGCGGCCCGAGGTGCAGGCCGCCGGGCTGATGATCGCCTGCGGTGGCGTCACCTGCCCGCCCGAGGCCGAGGCCGCTGTCGATGCGATGCTGGAACGCGCCAGGCAGCTAGGGCCCGATGCTTTCGCCGCCGAACAGGCCGAAGCCATCTTCGCCCCCGCCTGGGCCGAGGCGAACCCCGACGCCGTGGCCGATTTCCGCCGCTGGCGCGCGGCGATGGATCAGGAGAGCCTGTTTCACTCCTTCCGCGCGCCCTATGGCTGCGACTATGCGCCCGGGCTTGCCGCCATATCCTGCCCCGTCTCGGTGCTGGTCGCTGCCGAGGACAGTTTCATCGACCCCGAGGAGGCCCGCGCGCTCGCGGCCCGCTTCGCTGACGCGCGGTTCGATGTGATGCCCGGTGTGGGTCACATGGCCCCGATCGAGGCGCCCGAGGTATTTGCCGCCCATCTCGCGGCCTTCTTCGTACGGGTGGAGGGGCAGGCATGATCGGACTCGTGACTGGCTCGCAGCCTTTCGCAGGTCTGCCCGACAATCCCGCCGAGCATCTACTGCCCGAGGTCGAGGGCGCTAGCTTTCACGGTGTCACGATCCGCAGCGTGGCCACCCCCGTTAGTGTAGAGACCGTCCCCGAGACCATCGCCGGGCTGATCGCCGAGCATCGACCAGTCTTTCACGTGGCGCTTGGCCTTGCCCTCGGCACCCCGGTCCTGCGGTTGGAAACGACGGCGATCAACCGGCTCGATTTCGCTGTGGCCGACAATTTCGGCCAGCGCCCTGCCGATGGCCGCCCAATCGACCCCGATGGCCCACCCGCGCGCATGGCTACCTGGGACGCGCGTGCCCTAGTCGCCGGGCTGCGGGCCGATGGGCTTCCGGCCGTGGTGTCGCACCATGCGGGCACGCATCTGTGCAACGTCACGCTCTATACAAGCGCGGGCGCCATGGTGGCGACGGGGCTGCCCGGCCCCTGCGGCTTTCTACATCTGCCCTATCTGCCCGAGCAGGTCGCCCGCTTCCAGATGCAGGCCCCTGCCAGGGGTGATCTTGCCCCACTCACCGAGCGGTCGCTGCCAAGCATGTGCTTTGCGCTGCAACTGCGGGCGCTGCGCCATGTGCTCGACACTCTTTCCCGCACCGCATCCCAAACACAAGGAGGACGCACGGCATGACCAAGGAACCCCAACCCGTCGTTTACGAAAAGGCCCGAGAAATCGCTGTCAGCGAGATCCCAGTGATCGACATCGCCCCCCTGCGCCATGGCGACCTGCGCGCCCGCCAGAGCGTCGCCGCCGAGATCGCGCGCGCCTGCGAGACGGTGGGCTTTTTCTACATCACCGGGCATGGCGTAGCGCAAAGTCTGATCGATGACGCCTTCGCCCAGAACCGCGCATTCTTCGAGCAACCTTTCGAGGAGCGGATGAAATCGGCCGCTACCCGCAAACAGTGGCGCGGCTATGTGCCCTCCAAGCTCGAGGGCGAGGGTGGCGCGGTGGGCGGCTCGATCCAGACCTTCCGGTTGATGCTCGACCTCGCCGCCGATGACCCGGATGTGCTGCGCGGCAAGCCAATGCACCTGCCCAACCGCCGCGTGCCGCATCTGCCCGGGTTCGACACCACCATCGAGGCCTATCTGCACGAGATGCACGTCCTTTCGGCCATGCTTCGCCACGCCTTCGCGCTGGGTCTCGGACTGGCCGAGGAGTGGTTCGACCCGTTCTACAAGCGCCCGCTGATCCAGCAGAGCCTGCTTTACTACCGCCCTCCGAAATCGGGCCGCCCCGAGGATCTGGAGATCGGCGCGGGCGAGCACAGCGACACCGGCGCCTTCACTCTGCTGATGCAGGACGAGGTCGGCGGGCTGGAAGTCGGCCATCTCGACCAGCAATGGGTCGCCGCACCGCCGATCCGCGGCACATTCGTCATCAATATCGGCGACATGATGATGCGCTGGACGAACGGGCGCTTCCGCTCCACCCCGCACCGGGTGGTGAACCGCGCGGACCGGGCGCGCTATTCCATGCCCTATTTCGCCAATCCCGATTACGATTCCATCATCGCCCCGATCCCGGCGCTTATCGAACCCGGGTCGGACGCGGCCTATCCGCCGATCCATTTCGGGCAATACATGGATGATTTCTACAAACACGGCATGAACTATCTCGACGATCTGCCGCCCGAATACGCCGAATCCTGAAAATCTCCCGAAGCCGCCCGGCCGGGGTGCCGGGCGGCGTGCCGTCCCCATCACAGGTGTCCCAGACATGCCAGACTCCGACAACCTCACCATCCTTGCCGGCGCCTACCGTTTCGCCGGCCGTTTCGAGACTGCGCGCGCGCCCGCCACGGTGGCCGCCTTCCGCGCCCGCCTGCCTTTCGACAGCCAGCTGGTCCATGTCCGCTGGTCAGGCGAGGGTGTCTGGGTTCCGCTTGGCGACACGGATTTCGGGCTGGACTACGAGAACCACACCAGCTTTCCAGCGCCGGGGCAAATCCTGCTCTACCCGGGCGGGATCAGCGAAACCGAGATCCTGCTCGCCTATGGCGGTCTGCATTTCGCCTCTAAGATGGGGCAGCTGGCGGGCAATCACTTCATCACCATCACCGAGGGGCTGGAGCATCTGCCCGCTCTCGGGGCCGATGTGCTGTGGAAAGGCGCGCAACCGGTCCGCTTTGAAGCCGCCTGAGGCAGCGGCGAGGCGCGCGAAACGGTGTGAAGAACCGGGGATAACCCCTGCATCATCGTCATGCCCCCGGGCGATGCACGACTGCCGCTGCTTAGCCAAGCGCGGCGTCGTCTGCCCCGCAGATAAGCGTATGGATCGTCTCATGCGGCGCGAGATCAACCCTACCCTTCCGCAATGCGGCAATTCCCGCCGCCGCACTCAGATCGGCCCGGATCGCGAACTCGGACAGAATCCAGCGCGCAGCGTCCACCAGATCGTCGTCTTGGACCAGCACGACCTGATCGATGTTCTGCGCGATGACATCATAAACGGCTTCATCGGTTCGGCCGCATGACATGGTGGCAACCCGCGTTGTTGTCGAGTCGAGCGTCACCACTTTTCCAGCTGCGAGACTCGCATGCAGGGTCGGACTGCCCACAGGCTCGACCCCGATCACCCGCGCTCTGGGTTTGCGTGCTTTGATCACGGTCGAAAGTCCCGCGATCAGTCCGCCCCCCCCGATCGCGACAAGATAGACATCCGCATCGGGCACTGCTTCGAGCATTTCAAGCGCTACCGTGCCCTGACCGGCGATCACCTCGATATCCTTGAAGGGATGGAAATATACCGCGCCAGTCTCGTCGGCATAGGCGCGGGCCCGCTGATCCGCATCATCCCAGCGTTCGCCCACGACCTCGACATCAGCGCCCCATTCCTTCAGCCCCCTGAGCTTCGCCACTGATGCCTGTGGCGGCAGGAAGACCTTGGCCCCTACACCGGCAACCAGTCCAGCGCGGGCCACTGCCATGCCATGATTGCCGCCCGAGGCCGTGACGATTCCCTTGTCCAGCGCCTCACGCGGGGTGGTCATGAGCCGATTCATGACCCCGCGCGTCTTGAATGATCCAGTCACCTGCAGGCTTTCAAGCTTTAGATGAATCGGATTTCCGACCGGACGGTCGCGCACATGCTCTGCGGGAATGGACGGGGTCCGCAGAATATGCGGCCGGATGCGCGCCGCCGCCTTCTCGATCATGGCCAGTGAAAGCCTTGGGGTCTTTGAGCTCATGATCCGTCTCCGATATGAAAGGTGATGGACTTCAGATCTGACATCTCGCGCAAGGTATGTCGACCGCCCATGCGCCCGTGACCGCTTGTGGATCCAGCGGCTCCACCTGCCGGGATATGCATTTCCCGGTACGAGCTCAGCAACTGCGCCTTGCCGACACCCCGCCGGGCGATGATTTCACCAACTTGGCGTAACAGGCTCGCGCGTGCAAATTTGATCGTTTGATGGGACAAAAGGGGTGCAAACTATGCGCCTGAACGCTGCAGGTAGATGACGACGCATGAGGTGCCGACGCAGCTTGGCCGAGACGTCACCGACATCGGGAATGTCGTTATCGAGAACAGTCAACAGGAAGGGCAGCTTGGTCATGGGGGAAGTCCTTTCTGGCTCGGCGCGCGGCAAGAGCCGCCACGCCGCCCCGTCGGGGCCGAAGGCCGCGGCAGGCGTGTTGGAAGAAAAGATCCCGGGTGTCTTGGGGCAGTGATTGACCGCCGGAACTGCGCCCGTCAATCGGGGAAACGGCCCGAGCCGTGCACCACTGCCAACGCCACCCCGGCCGGAGCAGCGTTTTACACCCACATAGTTTTCAATATTTTACGCGACTGTGGAAGAAAATGGGGCGTAAAAGAGGGTAACCCCCCCATAATGGAAAAGGTATCGGGGAATTTACAAACAGTTCCCGGATCAGCCCGCTACCCGCATTTCGAATGTCCGCAGGCGCGGCAGGTCATGCAGCCCTCGATCATCACCATCTCGAACGCGCCGCAGGCCGGGCAGCTTGCCGCGCGGGAGCCGC
>PWWF01000257.1 GCA_003561595.1 Paracoccaceae bacterium
AGACGGCTTCGCCGATCACGTATTCGAATGTCTCGGCGAATACTGGGGTGGTGGGCAGAACAAGGGCTGCCAAGGTCAGGGAAAGAGGGCGCACGCACAACTGATCCTCCTGCGGTTACTGCATTCGGGTCAAATAGCGCATTTCCACGCAAGGCCAGAGCCTGCGCAGGGTCTCACGCCAGCCGGGTCTTGATCAGCGCGCCGGCCTTGCCGAAATCCATCTGCCCAGCATATTCTGCCTTGAGCGCGCCCATCACCTTGCCGATATCGCGCACCGAGGTCGCGCCCAGACGGGCGATCACATCGTCAATCGCCGCTTCCATCTCATCCTCGGACAGCTGACGCGGCAGAAAGCTCTCGATCACCGCAATCTCTGCCAGTTCCTTTTCCGCCAGATCCAGCCGCGCGGCTTCTTCATAGGCGCGTGCCGAATCGCGGCGCTGCTTGACCATGCGCGTCAGCACCGCGATCAGGTCAGCATCATCCAGTTCCTGCACATTGGCATCGCTGCGCGCGGCGATCTCGCGGTCCTTGATCGCGGCATTGATCAGCCGCAGGGTGGCCAGACGCTCGGCATCCTTGGCCCGCATCGCGGCCTTCAGCTCATGCGTCATCTGATCGCGCAATGTCATCGCAAGCTCCTGTGGGGTATCGTGATCAAACTGAGTAACCTGCACGCGTGCAGGCGGCAAGCCCGCTTGATCATCGGGACGCCGGGGAATATGGATGCGCGCGATCCCGGCCTGACCCCCACATGACGGAGCAACCCAATGTGCGCCCAGACCTCCAGACCGACCGCCTGTCTTGCACTTGCCGATGGCACCATCTTCTACGGGCGCGGCTTCGGGGCCGTGGGCGAAACCGTGGCAGAGCTGTGTTTCAACACCGCGATGACCGGCTATCAGGAAATCATGACCGACCCGTCCTATGCGGGCCAGATCGTGACCTTTACCTTTCCCCATATCGGCAATGTCGGTGTCACGCCCGAAGATGACGAAACCGCCGACCCGGTGGCCGATGGCATGGTGGTGAAATGGGACCCGACTGCCCCCTCCAACTGGCGCGCGGCAGAGGGGTTGGTCAGCTGGCTGGAAAAGCGCGGGCGCATCTGCATCGGGGGCGTGGATACGCGCCGCCTGACCCGCGCCATCCGCCAGCAGGGCGCGCCGCATGTGGCGCTGGCCCATGACCCCGAGGGCAAGTTCGACATCGCGGCCCTGGTGGCGAAAGCGCGCGCGTGGAAAGGGCTGGTGGGTCTGGATCTGGCGCGCGATGTGACCTGTGCGCAAAGCTACCGCTGGGATGAGATGCGCTGGGCCTGGCCCGAAGGATATGCCCGCCAGACCGCGCCTGTCCACAAGGTGGTGGCGGTCGATTATGGCGCGAAACGCAATATCCTGCGCTGTCTGGCCTCGGCCGGGTGCGATGTGACGGTGCTGCCTGCGACGGCCACGGCCGAGGATGTGATGGCGCTGAACCCCGATGGCGTGTTCCTGTCGAACGGGCCGGGCGATCCGGCGGCGACCGGGGCCTATGCCGTGCCGATGATCCGGGCCGTGGTCGATGCCGGGCTGCCGGTTTTCGGCATCTGCCTTGGCCATCAGATGCTCGCGCTGGCGCTGGGCGCGCAGACCATCAAGATGAATCACGGCCATCACGGCGCGAATCATCCCGTGCGCGATCAGGAAACCGGCAAGGTGGAGATCACGTCGATGAATCACGGCTTTGCCGTGGACAGCCAGTCCCTGCCCGAGGGTGTGATCGAGACGCATGTATCGCTGTTTGACGGGTCCAATTGCGGGCTGCGTCTGGATGGCAAGCCGGTCTTCTCGGTCCAGCACCACCCAGAGGCCAGCCCCGGCCCGCAGGACAGTTTCTATCTGTTCGAGCGCTTTGCCGAATCGATGGCCCTGCGCAAGGCCCCGGCCTGACCCTTTACGCTTTCTTTACCACTTTGCCGTCTTATCGAAAGTTGACGGCAGGGTGGGCAGAATGCGGCAGGGCGCGGCGGTACAGACAGAACAGGCAGGTCCGCCGCCCGCGCGCCCGGCGCTAAGGCTGGTACAGACTGGCGCGCGCACGCGCGTACCGCTTGGTCACATCCTGCAAGAGATGGGCGCGATCACGGGCGAGCAGTTGCTGCGCGCGCTTTATCTGCAGGCGCGGCAGAAGGGGTATCTGGGCGATATCCTGATCGCGCATGGCTTCGCGACCGAAGGGCAGATCACGGCAGCACTCGCGCGGCAGTATGGCACCGGGCTTCTGGACCGCGACAGCCCCGCCCCGGACCCACGCCTGATGGATGCGCTGGGCGTGCAGACCTGCCTGTCGGATCTGTGTCTGCCATGGCTGCGTGCAGGCGATGTGACCCTGATCGCCAGCGCCCGCCCGGCTGAATTCGAGCGCCTGCGCCCGCATCTGCAAACGCTCTATGGCCCCGTGGCCATGGCCGTGATCAGCGAAAGTGACCTGCATGAAGTTATCCTGCGCACCCGCCGCAGCCGGCTGGAGCTTTGGGCGCAGACCTGTGTCGCCGAAGAGGAAAGCTGCCGGGCAATGCAGTCGCGCCGGTTCGGGCGGACGATTGCGCTGATATTTGCGACACTGCTGGTCCTGCTGGCGCTCTTTCCGGCGACAGTGCTCAAGGTGCTGACCGTATTCACCACGATCGTTCTGGTGCTGACCACGCTTCTGAAGCTTGCGGCAGCAATCGGCGCGCATCGCAGGCGTGTACCACCCCCAGGCAGCCGCGTGCGGTTTCGTGCCCGCAAGCCTGTCGTGTCGATCATGGTGCCGCTTTACCGCGAACCCGAGGTTGTGCCGAGGCTGGTCAACCGGCTGTCGCGGCTGACATGGCCGCGCGAATTGCTCGATATCCTGCTGGTTGTCGAAGAGCATGATACCGCCACCCGCACGGCCCTGCGCAATCAGGTCCTGCCGCGCTGGATCCGCGTGATCCCGGTGCCTGACGCGCCGCTGAAAACCAAGCCGCGCGCGCTGAATTTCGCGATGCTGTTTGCGCGCGGGTCCATCATCGGGGTCTATGACGCCGAAGATGCCCCCGATCCTGACCAGATCCACAAGGTCGTGCGCTGCTTTCAGGATGGACCGCCCGAACTGGCCTGTGTGCAGGGGGTGCTGGATTTCTACAATGCGCGGGCCAACTGGCTGTCGCGTTGTTTTACCATCGAATATGCCAGCTGGTTCCGCATCATCCTGCCGGGGATGGAACGGCTGGGGCTTGCCGTGCCGCTGGGGGGCACGACGCTGTTTTTCCGCCGCGACATACTCGAGGGGCTGGGCGGCTGGGACGCCCATAACGTGACCGAAGACGCCGACCTGGGTATCCGGCTGGCCCGCCATGGCTATTACACGCAGCTTCTGGATACCGTCACGCAGGAAGAAGCAAATTGCCGCCCCTGGCCGTGGATCAAGCAACGCTCGCGCTGGCTCAAGGGCTATGCCGTGACCTGGCTGGTGCATATGCGCGCGCCCGCCACGCTGTGGCGGCAACTGGGGGCAAAGCGCTTTCTGGGGGTGCAACTTCTGTTCCTTGGCACGCTGATCCAGTTCACCTTTGCGCCGCTCTTATGGAGCTTCTGGCTCATGCTGATCGGGCTGGGCCATCCGCTGCAGGACAGTTTTTCCACGCTCGCAATTCTGGGCTTTCTGGGCGCGTTCATTCTGGCCGAAATCGTGACGCTAAGTATCGGTTACCTTGCCCTGCGCGCACGGCGGCATCGCAGCCTGCGGCTATGGCTGCCCGCGCTTCATGGCTACTTTCCACTGGCGGTGCTGGCCGTCTACAAGGCGCTGTGGGAACTGGTGCGCGCGCCGTTTTTCTGGGACAAGACCGCCCATGGCGCCCATGATGCGGCGTGCGACAGCGTCATCGTGGTGCGCCCCGCGACATGACCCGCAGGGCGCGTGTGGACGCGCCCGCCCAAAGCCGCTACCACTGGCCCAGCGACAGCTTCTCTCAGGCGCGACATGCTCTATTTTCTCAAACACGGGCTGGTCCTGCTGGCCACCCCCAAGACCGGCAGCACGGCGCTGGAACAAGCGCTTGCCCCGCATGCCGATATCGTGCTGCAGGGCGATCCGCAGATCAAGCATTGCACCTTTCATCGCTACAAATGGCGGATGGAGAAGTTCATCAAGATCTTCGTCGCCGAGCCCCCGGAAACCGCCGCCCTGATCCGCCACCCCGAGGATTGGCTGGGCAGCTGGTATCGCTTCCGCCACGGGGCCTGGCTGAACGGCACGCCGCGCAGCACGCGCGGGATCAGCTTTGACGATTTTGTCGCGGGATACCTGGCCGAGGATCAACCCGCCTTTGCCGCTGTCGGGCGGCAGGCGAAATTCCTGACCCACCCGCAAACCGGCGCGCAGGTCGACCATATCTACCGCTATGACGCGATGCCCGCCTATCTGGCCTTCCTGCAGGCCCGGCTTGGCATGCCGATCACGCTCGAACGGGTCAATGTCTCGCCCGACTGGCCGCTCACACTCTCACCCGATCTACGCACCCGGCTCGAGGCGCAGTTCAAGCCTGATTACGACCTCTATGCCGCCGCCCGGTCCGGTTTCAGCCCCTGACCCCTCCTTCATCTTGCCAAAAATACTCAATAAAACCCATCAACCGGAGCACACCATGTCCCTCGAGTCCCGCATTGCCGCCGCGCG
>PWWF01000237.1 GCA_003561595.1 Paracoccaceae bacterium
GCGCCCCGCCCCGCCCCATACATCATCAAGGAGTCCGTCATGAAGATCACAGCCATCCGCGCCTATCAGATCGACCTGCCGCTGAAGGAAGGGCGCTATAGCTGGTCGAACGGCAATTTCGTCGAGGTTTTCGACACCACCGTGGTCGAGGTCGAAACCGACACCGGGCTGACAGGATGGGGCGAGTGCTGCCCGCTGGGGTCCAGCTATCTGCCCGCCTATGCGCTGGGCGTGCGTTCGGGGCTGGCCGAACTCGCGCCCGCGCTGATCGGGGCGGACCCGCTGTCGCTGGATGTGCTGAACCGGCGCATGGATGCTGCGCTGCGCGGGCATTCCTATGTGAAATCGGCCATCGATGTGGCCTGCTGGGACATTCTGGGCAAGGCAACAGGACAGCCGGTCTGCACGCTGCTGGGGGGCAAGGCGCAGGAGGATGTCGTGCTCTACCGCGCGATATCGCAGATCGAGCCGAAAGCGATGGCGGGGAATGTCGCGCAATACCGGGCGGAAGGCTACACGCGCTTCCAGCTCAAGGTCGGGGCCGATGCCGATAGTGACATTGCGCGCATAAAGCTTTGTGCCGAGGCGATGCAACCCGGCGAAGTTCTGGTCGCCGACGCCAATACCGGCTGGACCATGCATGAGGCCGCGCGCGTGGTCCAGGCCGTGCGCGATCTGGATGTCTATATCGAACAGCCCTGCCCCAGTTATGAAGAATGCCTTGTCACCCGCCGCCGCACGCCACTTCCTTTCGTGCTGGATGAAGTGATCACCGATGTGGCCGCCTTGACGCGCGCACTGGGGGACGGGGCGATGGATGTGATCAATCTGAAAATCTCCAAGGTGGGCGGGCTGACCCGCGCACGCCAGATCCGCGACCTGTGCCTGTCGGCGGGCGTGCCCATGACGATCGAAGATACCTGGGGCGGCGATATCGTCACCGCCAGCATTGCCCATCTGGCGCAATCGACACCTGCGGACTTCGTCTTTTCCGCCACGGATTTCAACAGCTATGGCACTGTGACCATTGCCCGCGATGCACCCCAGCGCGTCAATGGCCGGATGCAGGCGGCAGAGCGTCCGGGGCTGGGCGTCACGCCTGACCGTGCTGTTCTGGGCGCGCCGGTCCTGGAGGTGGCGTGATGCGCTCACGACGCTCTATCCAGATTGTCGGCTGCCATGCCGAGGGCGAGGTCGGCGATGTGATCGTGGGTGGCGTTGCCCCGCCGCCGGGCGAAACCCTGTGGGATCAGGCGTGCTGGATTCACAGCGACGGCAATCTGCGCGATCTGGTCCTGAATGAACCGCGCGGGGGTGTGTTCCGGCATATCAACCTGTTGGTGCCGCCCAAGGACCCGCGCGCGCAGATGGGCTTCATCATCATGGAGCCGGAACATACCCCGCCCATGTCGGGGTCAAATTCGATATGTATCTCTACCGTGCTGCTGGATACCGGCATCATCCCGATGCAGGAACCCGAGACGCATATGGTTCTGGAAGCGCCCGGCGGCCTGATCCATGTGCGCGCCGAATGCGACGGCGGCAAGGCGCGGCGGATTTTCGTGCGCAATGTGGCGAGTTTTGCGGGCCAGCTTGATGCGACGCTGGAGGTCGAGGGTCTGGGCCGCCTGCAGGTCGATACCGCCTATGGCGGCGACAGTTTCGTTGTGGTCGATGCCCCTGCCCTGGGTCTGGCGATGGCCGCGGATGAGGCGCGCACGATGGCCGAGATGGGCGCGCGGATCACGGCGGCGGCCAATGCGCAGCTTGGGTTCAGCCACCCGGAAAACCCTGACTGGCGGCACATCTCCTTCTGCCTGTTCCGCACGCCCCCTGTTGACGGGCCGCAAGGACCAGAGGTGCGCCATGCTGTGGTGATCGAGCCGGGCAAGGTGGACCGTTCGCCAACTGGCACGGCCGTCTCGGCGCAGCTTGCGCTGATGCACCGGCGCGGGCAGATCGCGCCGGGGGCGGTGCTGACCGCGCAATCGCTGATCGGATCGCAATTTCATGGTCGGATTGTGGAAGAAGCGCAGGTGGGCGGGCAGCCTGCGGTGATCCCCGAAATCTCTGGCCGCGGCTGGATCACAGACACGCGGCAGATCCTGCTGGATCCGGATGACCCCTGGCCGCGTGGCTACAGCATCAACGACACATGGCCATCGCGGCAGGGGGTATAGGTGCGCGCGGTCAGAACAGCATCCCGCGCGGCAGGGGCACGTTGATCAGCTGCACGAACAGCAGCCAGATCACCCCGGTCGCAACAACCGGCACCACGATTGTCGTGGGCCAGTGGTGCAGCGGGTTGCGCGTCAGCAGGAAACTGGCGCCGATCAGGGTGATGCAGACGCTGACCATGAAGCCCAGCTTGCCGATGGCCCAGAACATCCCCATCCCGATGGCAACAAGCGCGATGCCTGTGCTCAGCACGGCGCGCAGGCTGTCGGGTTTCGCATCCGATTTTCCGAACAGTGCCTCTGTGATGATGACGGCCCCGGCGCAGAGCAGCGTGATATAGGCCAGTTGCGGAAAGGCATGCGGCCCAAGCCCCGGACCGGGCCGCCAGTTGCCATAGGCAATGTCCAACAGCCCGATGACCCCCACACCGATGGTGACAAGACCCGTGTAGAAATCCTGCCGTGACAGCAGCTTGTCGAATTGTGGTTTCGGCATCACGACCTCCGGGCGTTATTTCTTGTCCCGCAGGACAAATGTGAATGTCAGGATCATGATGGCTGCGACCGTGTAAAGGCCGATGGCGATGGGGCTGGACAACAGATGCGTCCACTCACCCCGCCCGATCAGCAGCGCCTGACGCAGCGCGCGTTCCGCCCCCGGTGCCACGATGAAACCCAGGATCAGCGGCGCCAGCGGGAAGTTGTACATGCGCAGCACCACCCCCAACAGACCGGCAAACAGCAACACCCAGACATCGATCACCGAGTTTCCGGCCGCGAATGTGCCCAGGATCGCCAGCACACAGACTATCGGCAGCAGGATGCTCGATTTGATCATGGCGATCTTGGAATAGAAGGGCAGCAGGAATTGCGACAGGCCCAGATTGATGAAATTCGCATAGATCAGGATCAGGAACAGCGCATAGATCACTTCGGTATGGTCATAGATCAGCCGTGGTCCCGGTGTCATTCCCATCAGGATAAAGGCCGCGCCGAACAGCGCCGCTGTAGCGCTGCCGGGGATGCCAAAGGCGAATAGCGGGATCAGGGTGGACCCGGATGTGGCGCTGTTGCCAGCCTCGGCCGCGGCCACCCCTTCGAGCGAGCCTTTGCCGAATTCGTCCCCCTTGCGCGAAAAGCGCTGCGCCAGCCCGTAGCTGATGAAGGCCGCAAGCGATGACCCGGCCCCCGGCAGCGCGCCGATCAGCGTGCCCATCGTGGTACCGATGCCCGTGGCTTTGAGCGTTGCGGTGAATTCCCGCATGGTCAGCTTGTCCTTGCTGGCATCGTAATCGCCCAGCAGGGATTCGGCCTTTTGCCGCGTATCCTCCATGATGCGGTTCGCCCGCTCCATCCAGGCCTTGGACAGCTGGATGATCAGTTCGGATACGGCGAATATGCCCACCAGCACCGGGATCAGCGCCAGGCCGCCCGCCAGTTCGGGTATGCCGAAGGTCAGGCGCAATGTGCCGCCCATAGGGTCGCGCCCGATCATCGCAAGCAGCACGCCGAGCGCGGCCATGGCCACGCCTTTGGCGACCTTTCCCTTGGTCAGCGCCGAGATCAGCAGAAGCGAGAAGGCGTAGAGCGCGAAAAACTCGACCGGACCGAAGGTCAGCGCGACAATGGCGAGCGGCAGCGCGAGAAAGATCAGTACCAGATCGCTGGTCGAATCCCCGATGACCGAGGAATAAAGCGCGGTCATCAGCGCCTTGTTCGGATAGCCCTTCAGCTTGGCCTGATAGCCGTCAATCGCCGTGGCCGCTGATCCTGGCGTGCCTGGCACCCCGAAGGATATGGCCGAGATTGACCCGCCAAACATCCCCCCCTTGTAGATGCCGGTCAACAACCCAAGGGCGGCGGCCGGTTCCAGAAAGAAGACGACAGGCAGCAGGATGGCGATGGCCATGTCGCCGCTCAGGCCCGGAATGGCCCCCAGCGTAATGCCCATGAACACGCCGATGGCCACGTAAAGAATGACTTCGGGGCTGAACGCGAGCGCCAGCGCAGGGATAAAGGATTCCAGCATGAGGACCGCCCGATATCGACATATGGGGATAGGGCGGCACCCGCGCAATTTGCGTGTCGCCCGCGTAACCTTTCCCCGCCATGGCGCGTGCGCCGGGCGGCGGGGAAAGGATGGTCAGCCGTGGATTACTCGATCTCGCCGATATCGCGCAGGATATTGCCGATCGATTCGACTGTCGCCATGTACAGCGCGTTCGAATCCTCGGCGTTCAGCGGCTCGATCCCGGCATTGACCCGGTCGCTCATGGCCACTGCGGTGGGCGATGCCAGCGCCTCGATAAAGCAATCCTGCAGATGCTCGACCACGTCCGACGGGACGTCGGTGGTGGCAAAGACCATCAGCCACGCGGGCAGAACCACATCATAGCCGGATTCGCGGAATGTGGGCGTGTCCGGCAGCACGGGCGAGCGCTCTTCCGAGAAGACACCAAGCGCTGTCAACTCGCCCGA
>PWWF01000112.1 GCA_003561595.1 Paracoccaceae bacterium
ATCTGCCTTGCACTGGATTGCGCCGCGACCGAATATTTCAAAAGTGGCAAATATGAAATGTCGGGCGAAGGAAAATCGCTGACCCCCGCCGAGAATGTCGAATATCTGGCAGCGCTGGTCGCCGATTATCCGATCATCAGCATCGAGGATGGCTGCTCCGAGGATGATTGGGACGGCTGGAAACTGCTGACCGACGCGCTGGGCGACAAGGTGCAGCTTGTGGGCGACGATTTGTTCGTGACCAACCCCGAGCGCCTGGCGGACGGCATTCAGAAAGGCTGCGGCAACTCGCTGCTGGTCAAGGTCAACCAGATCGGCACGCTGACCGAGACATTGGCCGCTGTGGACATGGCGCATCGCGCGCGCATGAGCTGCGTGATGTCGCATCGCTCGGGCGAGACCGAGGATGCCACGATTGCCGATCTGGCGGTCGCCACCAATTGCGGGCAGATCAAGACGGGTTCACTGGCGCGCTCGGACCGGCTGGCGAAATACAACCAGTTGATCCGGATCGAAGAGGCGCTGGGCGACACCGCCATCTATGCAGGCCGCAGCATCCTGCGCTGAGAACTGGCCGATACGGGCCGCCCTGATCGCTAAAATGCAAGATATTTTGCATCCGGCGCGGGCGGCCCTTTTCACCTTCTGTTAACGCGGACATGGCAGGATTGACGGTGTGAACTCTGCCACCCGTTATTGGAGGTGTGGAATGCATTTCGTCTCTGGCCTGCCCCCGTCCGGTGTCCTTGCCGCATCGCATCGAGAGCCTGTTGCGGAAACGCTCCGCCCGGTCGCGCCCACCCCGCCCGCCGGTCCGACTGTCCTGACCAGCGCCGTGACGCAGGCCGAGAGCGCAGAACAGGCGGCCGCGTCCGTGCTGCGCCGCGCCTCCTCTCAACAGGATCAGCGGGCGCGGATGGTTGGACCGCACCCCGCCTTCGCGGTCAACCTGCTGCAGCATCTGCGCGAAACGCAGTTCGCGCCGGACGACTCAGCCACAACGCCCAAGCCGAAGCTACTCGCGCCCACAGGCCATGACAGCACAGGGCAGACTGCTGTTCCTTTGCATGCGGACAGCGGCACGGCAGAAAGTGTCCGGGCCGATCTGCCCGAGACCCTATCTGAACTGTCCGACCGACTCGCCGTTGGTGGCGATGAAAGTGCCGGGCAGCCCCCCGACAGCGCGCAACCGGACAGCGCCACGCCGGATACAGCCCCATCTGCCCCGCCCGACTACCACTCGGCACTGTCAGTCTGGTCCGGCCACCCCGAAAGCGCCAGACTCGCGGCCCAGCTTGACAAGGCGCTCTGAGCCGCTGTGCGTCGCACCCCCGACGATAGAACAACTGTGACCCGGCACTCACAGACGGGCACGGGTGCCAGGACACAAATGCGCACACTCTGCCGCGCCCGCTGATTGCGCACATAGCCGAAAAGCCAGAAATACTGCACCAGAACGCCCCCTTCCGCACTGACCACCAGAATCGTCGCAGACGCGAACGGGTTGCCCCGCTTGCCGCGCTGGCCTAGACAGTCAGATGCACAACAAGGGAGGCGTCATGCGTCGCGTCGTCATTACCGGGCTGGGAATCATCTCGCCCATCGGAAATTCGGCCAGTGAGGTCGAGGCCAGCCTGCGCGCAGGCAAGTCCGGCATCGTCTTTGCGCCCGATTATGCCGAACGCGGGTTCCGCAGCCAGGTCCATGGCAAGCCGCAGATCGTGCTGGAGGATCATATCGACAAGCGCAACCTGCGCTTCATGGGTCCGGGTGCGGCCTATAATTTCCTCTCGATGGAACAGGCCATCGCCGATGCCGGGCTGGAAGAGAGCGATATCTCGAACCCGCGCACCGGGCTGATCACCGGCTCTGGCGGGCCGTCCACATCCAACCTGTTTCAGGCCCATCAGATTGTGACCGAGAAAGGCAGCCCCAAGCGCATGGGCCCCTTCATGGTCACGCGCTGCATGTCCTCGACCAATTCGGCCTGCCTTGCCACGCCTTTCCGGATCAAGGGTGTGAATTATTCGATCACCTCCGCCTGCTCGACCAGCGCGCATTGCATCGGCAATGCAACCGAGCAGATCCAGATGGGCAAGCAGGACATCATCTTTGCCGGCGGCGGTGAGGAACTGGACTGGACCCTGTCCTGCCTGTTCGACGCAATGGGCGCGATGTCGTCGAAATACAATGACACCCCAGAAGCCGCCGCCCGCGCTTTTGACACCACACGCGACGGGTTCGTGATCGGCGGTGGCGGCGGGATGCTGGTGCTGGAAGAACTGGAACACGCGAAAGCGCGCGGTGCCAAGATCTATGCCGAGGTGACAGGTTACGGCGCCACCTCGGACGGCCACGACATGGTCGCCCCCTCGGGCGAAGGGGGCGAGCGATCCATGCGGCTTGCGCTCGATACGCTGCCCGAGGGGCGCAAGGTCGATTACATCAACGCGCATGGCACCTCGACCCCCGCAGGCGATGTGACCGAGGTCGAGGCGATCCGCCGCATCTGGGGCGAAGGCAATGTGCCCCCGATCTCGTCCACCAAGTCGCTGACCGGCCACAGCCTCGGCGCGACCGGCGTGCAGGAGGCGATCTATTCGTTGCTCATGATGCAGGGCCGGTTCATCGCAGCCTCGGCCAATGTGACCGAACTGGACCCCGCCATCCGCGACGGCGAGATTGCGCGCGAACTGGTCGAGGATGTCGAGCTGGATTCGGTCCTGTCCAATTCCTTCGGCTTTGGCGGCACGAATGCCACCTTGGTCATGAGCGCGTTTCGCGACTGAAAGGAACGGGAATGTCGGGCTTGATGCAGGGGAAACGCGGCCTGATCATGGGGGTCGCCAATGAACGTTCCATCGCCTGGGGGATTGCCCGTGCGATGGCCGATCAGGGGGCGGAACTGGCCTTCAGCTATCAGGGCGAAGCCTTTGGCAAACGGGTGGAGCCGTTGGCCGCCTCCGTGGGCTCGGACCTGCTGCTGGATGTGGATGTGACGGATGACGCATCGCTCGATGCAGCTTTCGCGCAAATCGCCGCGCGCTGGGGCAAGATGGATTTCCTGGTCCATGCCATCGCATTTTCCGACAAGGCCGAGTTGACGGGGCAGTTCCGCGATACCAGCCGCGCGAATTTCGCGCGCTCGCTGGACATCTCCTGCTACAGCTTCATAGACCTTGGCCGCCGCGCGTCCGACCTGATGCCGGATGGCGGCACGTTGCTGACGCTCACCTTTCAGGGCTCCAACACAGTCACGCCGTTCTACAATGTGATGGGCGTGGCCAAGGCGGCGCTGGAAGCCTCGGTGCGCTATCTTGCCAATGACCTTGGCCCCGATGGCATTCGCGTCAACGCGATCAGCCCAGGGCCCATGAAAACGCTGGCAGGCGCGGCCATCGGTGGCGCGCGCAAGACCTTTCGCCATGCCGAAGCCAACGCGCCCCTGCGCAGCAATGCGACACTGGACTCGGTGGGCGGGACGGCGGTCTATCTGGCGTCGGATTACGGGGCTCACACGACGGGCGAGATCATTCGTGTCGATGGCGGCTATCACATCATGGGGATGCCACAGGTCGACAATATCTGACCCGCCTGCCCCGCAAGGGGCAAGCGCCCCCGAGCGGGTCATGGGCGGGTGGGTGGGGACCCCGAGGGGGCGCTTTCGCGGCCCAGCGCCACGCCCGCCCAGACGGCCAGCAACCACAGGACCAGCGACAGGGAGCCATAGCCCAGCGCAAGCCCGGCGCTGCGGTCGAACAGCAGCAAAATCTCGAGCGAGAAGAACGAGAACGTGGTGAATCCACCGCAGAACCCTGTCATCCACAGGGCTTTCGCCCCTTCACCCAAGCGGCGTGTGGACAGATAGCCGATCAGCCCGGCCCCGAGCGCATTCGCCGCGAGCGTCGACAGAACCGCAATCACAGGATCAAGCCCCAGCGCTGCAACACTGAACCCGTAGCGCAGGCCGGTCCCCAGCGCCCCGCCCAGACCCACGGCCAGAAGGCTGATGGCCTTTGCGCGCATCAGAGCAGCCCCTTCATGGCCAGCACCGCCCACAGACCCAGCGCCGCCACCAGCGGGCAGACGATCAGCGATCCCAGCCCGAACAGGCCCGCCTGCCATGCCCGCCCCGAGCGCCACAGATCAAGCACCTGCAAGGCATAGGTCGACACGGTCGTGAATCCGCCCAGCAAACCGACCGCAAATATCGTAAACCAGTGCGGCACAGCGGCGCCCCCGTCGAACAGCGGAACCGTCGCCAGGACCAGTCCCAACGCCACCCCTATCGCGAAACTGCCGCTGGCATTGATCACGAACACGGCCCCGGGGGGCGACAGTGGCGTGCTCAGCCGTGCAGCCAGGGATGCGCGGGCCATGCTGCCCAGACCACCAGCGACCGCGACCAGCAATACGAACGAAAGACTGCTCTCCATGCGCCTTTCTTAATCGTAACCTCCCGGCGCTGCATCTGCAAAAACGAGACGCGGCGCGCCCAAAGGCGCGCCGCGATATCTGGCTCTCCTGCCCGGCCTCAGGCCAGATCGTAACGGTCCGCGTTCATGACCTTGGTCCATGCAGCAACGAAATCCTCGACGAATTTCGCCTCTGCGTCGTCTTGGGCATAGACCTCGGCATAGGCGCGCAGGATCGA